>CAZNBG010000145.1:0-4430 GCA_964570915.1 uncultured Nitrospira sp.
CACCTATGCACTGGGTGTGGTGAAGACATCTGCGCAACGGAGCATGCACATTCTTACGTACTGTGACGAGGAGCCATCCGTGGCGGCCGGCGGTTCGCGGCAAGTATTGGAATTTGCCAAGGCACTGGCATTACGGGGGCATGAAATCACCATGGTGGCTCCGGAGTCTCATCGCAACGAGCCTGGCTTCGCCGTTCCGCCGCAAATACACCTGCATATGGTTCCCGTAGTCAGACGGGCAGGCATGCGTCCTGTCTCATTTCTCCTGAACTCGATCCGTATACTAAAAACACTCCTATGGACCAGGCGTCCGGATCTGCTGCTGTGGTTTGACTCACCTGGTCAGATGGCGCCGCTCTGGGCCCTGCGGAGCGCTTCTTGCCCGATCGTATACTTTGTCAACGGGCTTCCCGCTGAGGAAGTACAGGGGTTGTGGCGTCTCGCACCCCTTCTCAATCTTTTGACCTACGGCCTTCGACTCGGATCGAGGAAGGCGAAGGCTATCGTGAGCGTGTGTCCGGAAGTGTTGGGTGGTCTTCGATGCGTCGAGCCCGTCGATTCCCAGAAATGCTTCGTGATCAGGAACGGAGTTGATCCGGATCGCTTCTTTCCTCAACCGCATGAACGAGCCAGACAGGAAGTGCATCTTCAAGGTCCGGGACCGTACATCGGATTTGTGGGAGGATTTTTCCCATGGCATGGCCTCGACACACTGGTCGACGCGATGACCGTCGTCGCAAAGTCCTTTCCAACGGTTCAATGTCTCTTGGTTGGAGACGGGCAAACAAAGGCCGCACTCGAAGAGCAGGTGCATCGCCTACAGCTTTCCCATCACGTCCGTTTTATCGGACGTGTTGTCTTTGACGCCGTCCCGCAATGGATTGCGGCCTGCGATGTCTGTGTGGTCCTGCATAGACAGATCCGGTCCTATCCCGGCGATTCAATGAAGCTGTGGGAATATCTGGCCTGTGGACGACCGGTCGTCGCGACGGCAGGGCCTGGATATGGAGACACCGTCTCTGAGCTGCACTGTGGGTTACCGACCACGGCCGATGATCCCGACGATCTTGCTCGCCAACTCGTGACTCTCCTGGATAGCCATCATCTTCGACGAAGCATGGGAGAACGCGGGCGGGTTGCGGTGATGAGATCTCATACCTGGTCGGCACGGGCTGCCCAACTTGAACGTGTGTGTCATCAGGCCGTCGCCGAAACGGCACTGGCGGCGTGAACGACTCTGTCGAGCAACAGGCAGAATCACGGGCTACTGACCATGTCTATTCAGAACGATGAATCGGAGTCGCCACGTCTGCGCCACCGGATTCTTCGCGCCGGCTGGTGGGCGGGTGGGGGATTCGTGCTTGACAAGGTGATGGCGGCAGTCCAACTCGCTGTCCTTGCGAGGATCCTAACTCCGGTCGATTTTGGAATCATGGCCGCTTCGGCCGCTGTGCTCCTGGCCATGTTGACCATCAGTGAATTGGGTATTGATTCGGCTCTCATTGCCAAAGAGCGTGTGACTGATGAGGATCTGGCCACGGCCTGGACCGTGTCGGCCCTACGAGGGTTGATGATGGCGACGGGAATCTGGCTCTTGGCCGGGGTGATCAGTGAGCTGATGCGCATGCCGGTGCTTGAGTCGCTGCTTCGCGTTCATGCGTTGGCCTTGATCGTCCAAGGAATCCAAAGTCCTGCATTGGCCCTGATGATGAGACAGTTGGATCTAAAGCGTCGCGTCACGCTCGAGGTGATCCGCCGGGGTGTGGAAGCCACAGTGACCATAACCGTTGCGCTTTTCTACCGCACTGTCTGGGCGCTTGTTATCGGACAGTTGGCAGGTCTGGTGGTCGGATGTGTGTTGTCCTTTCTGGTCAGCCCGTTCTCTCCGCGCTGGTCCCTGAAAAGCTCGTCGATATCCTACTTCTTTCGCTATGGCAGCCGTCTCAACATCACCACGTTGTGTGCCTTCGGAGTCATGACCGGTGGAGAACTCGTTGTTGGTCGCGAGCTAGGAGCGGAAGCACTGGGATTCTATCAGGTGGCACTTGCCATACCGCTGCTGTTCGGCGCTCGAGCCACGGCGCTCATGCAGCAAATCAGCGTGCCGACGTATGCTGCATTGCAACAGGATCGACTTGGAATTGTCCGCGCGTTCGACCTCCAAACGGGGCTTGTTGGTATCGCCTATATTCCGCTGGCAGTCATGATCGGCACTTTGGCGCCCTTCATGGTGCCGCTGGTATTCGGCCCGCAATGGATCGGTATCGTCGACGCGGTGAAAGTTCTTTGCGTGTATGCCGTCTGTAGCGGGTATGCCAGTGTAATGGCCTCCTTGCACTATGGGATCGGACGTCCCGATCTGCAGATGAAGAGTTGGGTCGGGCAATGTGCTCTGTATCTGGCCATGATCGTTCCGATGACGAGCTGGCTTGGGGTGCTCGGGGCCGCACTCTCGTTAACCATCAGTTACCTATTCGGCACAACCCTGCAAGCGCTCGAAACACGCCGACTTCTGGGCCCATCCAGCAACGCCACCTTTGTGTCGCTTGGGCGAACAGCAATCATCGGTCTCATCGCCGGCGCACTGTTGTCCTTTATGCAGGGACAGCCTCGGGTCGTGATTCCGTGGACGCCCGAGATCCTGGCTCTGCTTGCGACTGGAATGTTCGGCTGGTACCTGTGGTGGATCGAGCGTCCGCGACTCAATGCACTTTGGAACTATCAATCACAGGGTGCAAGAGCATGACGTCACATGACACGGTGGGCCCTTTGGATCTGACTATCGCCATCGTTAGCTACAACACCAAAGCGCTGCTCCTCGACTGCCTCAGATCGGTGCTCGAATCTACGGATATGGTCCGATTTGAAATCATCGTCGTCGACAATGACTCCAAGGATGCAACCGTGCCTGCCGTGCAAGTCACATATCCCATGGTGCGTATCATCGTGAACCAAGAGAATCGAGGATTTTCCAAAGCCGTCAATCAAGCGCTCGCCGTGAGTCGCGGGCGATACTTTCTCATGTTGAACAGCGATACACGTGTACAACCACAGGCGTTGGATCGGATGTTGGCCTGTCTAGATCAAGAGCCGACGATCGGCGCCGTTGGGTGCAAGCAATGGACAGAGGATGGTTGCCTGTACCAATCGTGTTTCCCCTTTCCGTCGGTTCAAGAGCATCTGACCTGCGCAGCGGTCTTTCGCAGATGCGCCCCTACGTTGCAAAACGCCCTGGCAGCGAAGCAGGCCATCGACTGTTCACAATCGCAGGATGTCGATTGGATCAATGGGGCGTGCCTCATGGTTCGCCGCGAGTTGATGAAGGCGTGCGGAGGGTTGGACGAGGGCTATTTCATGTATTTTGAAGATGTTGATCTGTGCCGAGCCATCCGACATCGAGGGTATCGGATTCGACATCTGGCCGAGGCGGATATCGTGCATTTACTCGGCCGTAGCGGAGAACATGATCGTCCTCGCTTGACTATTGTGTGGGAATTCAGCCGAATCAGATACGTGGAGAAACATTTTTCATGGTGCACACGCTGGGTGATGAAATCCTGGATTGCCGCAGGGGTGATGGCGCGCCTATTCAAAGCGATCGGCAGATCCCGGCCGAGCCCGATCGACCTCTCAGTGGACACGTATCTGTCGATCGTTCATCGCTTATGGATCGGAGGACAGCCGATCCAGTCTGAGTTGGCTTGGACCCGGCAGAGTAAAGGATAAGGGAAACATTCGTGGAGCGCCGATCCGCCTATCCCACCGATACTCAGCATATGGTGAACTTATCGGGATACGTGTGGGCGTCTCATCAAGTTGGCTCGGTGGAGCAACGGCGTATTCTAGACCTGTCTTGTGGAACTGGTTACGGTGCCGACTACCTCGGTACCCATGCGAAGAGGATCATCGGGATCGATTGTGCTCCAGACGTGGTCGCCAAGAGCAGGGTCGATTATCCTCGCGGCAATGTGGATTTTCTCGCCATGGATGGCTGTGCTCTCGGATTTTGTGATGAATCGTTCGACTGCATCGTCTCACAGGACACCATCGAGCACATTCAAGACGACCGTCGTTTTGTGGCTGAGCTCACTCGTGTGTTGAAACGTCATGGCCTGCTCATCATTTTTACGCCGCACGGAAAGGGCAGAGGAATCATTCCAGAAGATCCTCACCATGTTCGTGAATACACAGCAGAAGAATTCAACGCCCTCCTGTCGCCGTACTTTGCGGCCATTCGTTGGTACGGGCGTCGTCAAGGACAGCGGTTGAAGACCGTTGAACGCGCGATGGATCGCGTACGCCAGTGGGATCCCTCAGGATTCCGCAGTTGTGTGCCGCGGCCTATCCGGCATTGGATCGGCAGCCTGATCAGTCGATGGCAAGGGGGCCCGTCTTTGGACGAGATCGTTCCAGCCGACCTCGCCTTCCTG
>CAZNBG010000145.1:4440-7376 GCA_964570915.1 uncultured Nitrospira sp.
AAGCGAAGGGATTGCCGAGGACACCAATCTAATCTGGGTCTGCGTCAAATGATCAGTCGCCAAAATGAGCACAGGCTTCATATTGGAATGATTATCTTGCCGGCAATCGGCATCGGGCTTTGTGCGCGAGCGTGGGTCATTTGGATGTCGCCGGGGCAAGCGTTTGCCGTCGATCAGTTGTTTGACACGCTGGCATGGAATCTGGTGACCCTGGGACAGTTCACACTTGACGGCGTCCATCCTGCCGCACACGTGGGCCCTCTTTATCCGGCCGTGCTCGCGTGTTTTTATCTGTTGGTCGGTCACCGACCAGACTGGGTCCCAATGCTTCATGTACTCTTCGATCTCGCCGTCGTTTGGAGCATGTATCGAGTGGGAACGGCTTTGTGGAATTCACGAGTGGGGGCTTGGACGGCGTCTCTTTTCTTCCTTTATCCAGCCTACTGGACCTATGACCCGCGGCTTCGGAGCGAAGCGCTCCTGACATTGTTAATCAGTGTATGGCTCTGGGCGGTCGTCAAAGCCATGCAGCGTCCGTCCAGCCGTCAATTCACCCTTATGGGTCTCACTGCCGGCCTGACGATCTTGTGCAAACCGGTGGTCTTGGTGTTGGCGATGTTTTTGACGGCATTCATATGGATGGGTGGAGATCGGATTTCTCAAAGGCTTGTGTATGGAATGGTGTATGGAGCCACATGCCTCGCTCTCATTCTGCCATGGTCCGTGCGGAACTACGTGTCGTTTCATCACGTCATTCCCGTATCGGCCGGGATGGGCGCAGGACTGTGGATGGGGAGTGATCCCTCTTCTCGAGGAAGCTGGCCGATGCCGCCGGAACGAGAACACGCCATCTGGGAGAGTGCCGGCATTACCCCGCTTCCATATGCGCATGCGATGTATGACGTTTCGACGGATCAACTGTTGCGCAACAAGGGCATCGATCGAATCGTCAAGGATCCACTGAATTATGCGGGCCTGACAGTTGGAAGAATCTGGGATTTTTGGATCGGAAACCGGTTCTATTTCTCAGATGATGAACGGGGATTGGTGCATGGAGTTCGGCAGGATGCGATGGAAAGGGGATGGGCTGTGGCTTTGTATAGCCTGGTCAAGCGGATATTGCTGGTTCCCGGCCTTCTTGTCATGGCGTGCTTCAGCGCTTGGGTTCATCGAGAACAGTGGAGAACTCTTCTTCCTCTCTATCTGTTCCCTGTCGGCCTGACAGCCGGGTATGTGCCATTCACCGTGGAAGCGGGCCGCTATGCGCTACCTGTATTACCGTGTCTCATGATGCTATCGGTTGCCGTAGTTCCTCATTTGCGAATGGTTCGACCGTTTTCACACAAGCGGCGGGATGCATCACACCCGACAAGCGTATGATGACCTACGAACTGACAAGACATCACTTTCTCGACGTGCTGAAGACCTACCAGCCGTCTGCGTACGAATCCTTCGGGGAGAAGGACGCACGGTTTAAAGTTGATATGCACCATGCGTTGAAATGCCGCGACCGATTGCATGTGGCCTTGCGGAGCGGGTTACGTATGCTGCCATCGGACAAACAGTCCATTGTCGACTTAGGGCCGTTTCCCGGAAGCCTGTTGAGGCTGCTCCGCCGCGTCGAGTATACGAAATCGGCGCAGCTCTACGGAGCGGGGCTGATGGTCTCTGGAGATTTCATCGAGTTCATGCAGCAAGACGTACAGGCAGATATCATGACAGTCGACCTCGATCCGATGGGAGGTCACTTTCAGGGGAAAGGATATTCCGACAAGGTTCCTCTTCCCGATCACTCGGTAGAGCTGGTGTTCGCGCTGGAGATTATCGAGCATCTGACATCGCCGTTCCATTTACTGGCCGAAGCGTATCGCATCTTGCGACCAGGCGGCCACGTGGTCCTCACGACCCCGAACGTGACGCGCATCGGGAACATCTTCAAGCTTCTGATTGGTCGGACGCCGAACGACAGGCTCGCCCCACCGGGATACAACAATCCCGATGACGAATGGAGGCCCCATGCCCGAGAGTATGCTATGCACGAACTGGCCTACATGCTGTGCCAAACCGGCTTTCGCATCGCAGAATCACGATATTTCCTCGGCGAAGACACGCAAAATTGTCGTCAGTCCGTCAGTCAACATGGTATCAATTGGGCAAAATGGCCGTTCTACATCGTGCCTCACTTGCGCGGCAGTCTGTTGATCGTGGGGAGGAAACCATGAAGCCGGTTGTGTTGGCACAACTGGCCGGTTCGTCCGGCTACGGTGGAGGTGAGCGGTATCTTGAACTGTTGTTTGATCGATTGGACCACACCCGTTTTCGGCCACTCCTCATCTGTCCGGAGCCGGGTCCGTTTGTCGGGAAGATGATATCGAAGCAGGTTCCGACGAGCGTCGTCCATCTGACGCCGCTTGTCAATCCGCTGGCGCTTTTACGGCTGGCATACGTGCTCAAGCGAAACAACGTGACCGTCCTCCAAACGCATGGGGCGCGTGCGAACGTGTATGGACGTCTTGCGGCCTGGCTGGCAGGAGTCCCTTGTGTCGTGGCGACCGTACACAACTCCATCAGAGATTATGAAGTCAGTCCAACCAAGCGGTCTCTCTATATTGCGATCCTGCGAGTTCTGCTGCCACAGGCCGACCGATTGATTTGCGTTTCCGATGCGATCAAGCGCGACATCCTTGCCGACTGCCCCACTGCCGCTGCGAGAACGATTACGGTACGAAACGGGATTGACGTGGTATTGTTTTCCGGCTCGGGCAAGCGCAACAAGGTCAGGAGAGAATGGTGAGTCGGTGATGGGCGCGCGCTTCTCCCAGTGTCGAGACCCACGGCAGAAAGGGGCCATCGGGTCTTAAGCGGTGCATTACCCGGTCCTCTGGCAGCATGGCCATACCTTGGCCGTCGTTTGGTGGGGGTACGTTGCTGTTGGG
>CAZNBG010000146.1:0-7369 GCA_964570915.1 uncultured Nitrospira sp.
TTTCCGGATCCAGAGAGACCGCCTCACGCAAGACCGATTCCGCCTTGTCGTATGTGCCCTGAGCCATATTGAAGCGGACAAGTCTCAGGCGATGATCCATGGATTTAGGTTCGACATCGATCATCCGACGAATCGCCGCCTCTGCGCCGGGCAAATCGTTTGTTTCTGTCAACACGGCATTCACATTGTTCAGAAGATCCAGGTTTCTGGGATGGGCTTCGAGCGCTTTCCTCAATGCGCTTTCCGCCTCACGATAGCGATGCCGATGACCGTACAGCGTTGCAAGCAAGATCGCGACGTCCGGTTCGGCCGGAAATTGCCTCGCGAGGTCTTCGGCCTTGGGAATAGCCGAGGGAATGGCCTCTTCCGTCACGGCCTGCGCGGCGATCTTGAGCGCATGGGCTTGAGGCTGATGCGGATCCTTTTTCAGCACCGTGTCGGCCACTTCCATCACATGATCAGTCTGGCGGGCTTCCAGATAGTATTTCCCAAGCGTGATCAACGCGGCCGTATGATCGGGGACCAATCTGATAGCTTCCTGGTACAACTGAACTGCGTTCCGCCAGTTCTTTTCCTTCTCTTCAACGCGAGCGAAGAGGACATAGGCATCCGCGTCCTTGGGGTCTATTTTCAGCACATTTCTCAAAGCGACCCGCGCCTTGGGATAGTTGGCCGCTTCAATGTACTCATTAGCACGCGCAAAGTACTTGGCCTTTCTCTCCTCGGGACCACCACAAGCAGTCCATGAGATCACGGACAGAAGAACGATGCCGATCTTCGTATTCCTGTTGAACATCCATCCTCGTTTGCTCGGCATGGAAGGCGTTGTCGGCGTGGTCATGGACCTAGGTTATTACGTAACTGGGTTCGCTACAACAAAATCCGAATTCCCAGTCCGAAGAGGATCCAAAGCGAAACCAGTCCCAACTGTCGAACGCGCTGAGAGAATGCATGGAGCAGCAGTTCAAAGGAAAAGAAGAGCACCAGCAGTTTGGCGGCAAAGACACCCAGATGCGAGACGTCCGCGCTCACCTCTGGCAGCAGCGGAAATGTGACGGCCAAGAACACCATCAGATAATCAAGTGGAGTGGTCTGAAACCGGTTCTGTTCGTTAAACCGAAGACTCAACAGAACCATGACCGCAACCACCACGAAAAATGCATTGTGGGCCATCGCAACGGCAGATACGGACGAAGATCGCGACCCCTCACACACATAGAGCAGGAACGTCGTTCCCACATAGAGTCCTCCGCGCACAAAGTATGGTGCCATTCGGGTCGAAAATGAGAGGCCAAACAAGACCACAGCGAAGAGGGCGATCGAGAGGTACCCCACATCATTCGGCACGTTCGAGGGGAGAAAAACCAGCCCGATGAGAAAGATTGGGACGGCAACAGCCAGAAACTGAATCGGCATGTCTGTCAGCAACGGCCCATTGACAAGCCGCGTCATGGCGACATTCGACACAAATAGTCCGTCTCGCGATGCTGGAGTAGGAAGCAGACCCCTTCCTGCCGCTATAAAAAGCAACAGGACCGCAGTCGCCAGGACGAGATAGAGTGGCAGGATCAACGTGTCGGACTGCCATCTAAGGAGATAGGCCACCCCTAGCATACTTGCCTGGATCAGGTAGATGGCCGTCACGGCCTCATAGTGAGTCAGTCCCGTCCGCAGCAATTTATGATGGATATGGGCGCGGTCGCCAACGAATGGAGAGCGCCCTTCAGCCAACCGTTGTCCGGTCACGCCGAGTGTGTCCAAAAACGGCAGCCCCAATAGGAATAGCGCGAGGCTTGGGCTGAACGGTCCCCGTGACGAATCAGTCAGCAGGATTGCGAGCACACCCATCATGAAACCCAACAGTTGACTACCGCCGTCTCCCATAAATATTCGTGCCGGGTACGTGTTGTATCGTAAGAACCCCAAGAGCGCTCCGAGAAACGGGACTGTGAGCGTCAGGACCACTGAGTCGTTCGCAAGATAGGCCAGATAGGCAATTCCGGACAGCGTCAAGAACGATAAGCCACCGGCTAACCCGTCCAACCCATCCGTCAGATTCACAGCATTCGATACTCCGACAAGAAACACGATGGACATGAGAGCGCCGACCCATACCGGCACTTCGACATCGGGCAAGAAGGGGAGTGTCGTGAACCAAATGTCACCACCGATGACCACCGCTATGGACGCGAGTATCTGCCCAAGCAGTTTGGTCCGATAACTCAGGTCGACACGATCGTCCCATACCCCAAATCCCACAATAATCATGCACCCGACCAGAACCGAGAGCGTAGTCACATCCCTCGCACCCCACCAGGCGATTGACGCGCAGGCCCCGACGGCAAAGGCAAGCCCGCCGACGCGTGGAATCGGATGCGCATGTACTTTGCGTCCCCCGGGTACATCCATGATCTGAAGTCGTTCCGCCGCCAACCGCAAGGGAGGAATCAGCGCCATGCACAGAAGTAACGCCGTCATGGCACTGAAGAACAGTTCGTTCATCATAGATATGCTCGCAGACCTTGCTCGCCGCCGGTCAATCCGGCACAAACCGGTTCAGCTCTTGCCCAATCTCACCTGCAAATTCTCGGAGCCGCTGGTCAACTGCTGCCTCGGTCTCACCAGGGCCTATGAGAGATGCCAACCTAATCAACGCTCCATCTGTCCGATGCCGGATAAAGGCATCCCACAGCAAATAGACCTTGACCAGATACTCATCCGCGATCTGTCGGTCACGCTGCTTGAACCAATAGAGGACGACCTGCTTCTGATCACCTTTCTGAATCACGGCGCGGTTAACCATGACCAGCTGTCCCGTCTTCGGCGATGACGGCAATTCAGTACGTATCAGGGATGCAATTTCCCATCCCCCACCGGGCAGACAACTTTGAGGTGAGTGAGCCGATTGCCCCTTTCTTTGTGATCGATAATACGCCGCATAGAAATTCATCTGATGCTCCTTGTCCGAGCGATAGTCGGCAAGGACGTAATCATCGAACCGAAGGGCATCGATATATTGCTTTTCAAGAGCGAAGCGGGCTCCTCGCCACATACCGAGTTGCATCGGGAAGTCGACAAAGGACGTTCGCGCCGGAGGAGCCTCATCGCGATCGACAAAGACGGTCGACAGCAACGTGAATGGGGCAAGCAGAGCGACACTGCACAGATAAGCCGGTCCTGGAGCGAATAGGCGACGGACCGGCTGGTTCAGGCTGGACTCCTGGACGGTAGTGTCCAACTGATCACTCCAGGCGAATTGTTCACGAAATGATCTGTGGGGCATCACCACCCTCACTCGTCCAAGTAGCCTCATCACGACAAGCAGCATCGCAAAACTCACCATGAAAATGACCCATCCCTCAAACAAGTGATAAAACCCTTCAGCAGCTCCCTGCCCATAGAGTTCGACCAGAACACCGATCATGCCGATACGAAATCCATTGAGGAGGATCGAGATCGGAATCGCAGAAAGCACCAGGACCACTCGCTTCCACATCCTGTCCTTGAACAGGTAGGCACAGAGTAGCGCAAGAGACGTCAGCGGAAGTAAGTAGCGAATACCACTGCAAGCTTCGACCACCTGAAGCTGTACCGGTCCCATGTCAATGACATTGCCTTCACGAAATGCCATCACTCCGATCAGTTGCAGAAAACCGACACCCAGGGACGAAGACCACAGCTGAAGCGGGCTCGATAAACTCGCATAAACAAATACGGGTAATGGGATCGCGGTCAACAGATAGCCCAGCGGAAATGCGATCGCCTTGGCACCCCTCATCCCAATCAGCGCGATAGCCAAACCAACAATGACTGTCCACAATGACAAGTGGAGGACGACATAGAGCGTGGACAACTCACCGACGACATAGAGAAGGAGACCTAGGGCGATGATCGCAAGACCCCACCATGACTTATCTTTCGGCATTTTCAAGATACGATGTCTGGATTGCCAGATTAGGAACCCACTGATCATAGGCACAAAGAGTCCGTGACTATAATCCTCACTGTCTAACCAGTTGTCGAACAGGAAGATGAGGTTAGCCGCATACATGTAGGACAATAGCGCCGTCGCTACTACTGCACTTACGAGAAGGGAACGTGAGCTGGTCATAAGTGAAGGCCACTCAAACAATGATTGGGAATCAGCGAGCGAGCAACGTTTGGTCTGAAGCGCGGGACGAACTCTTCTATCTATGGCAATTTCTACCTATTAATCCATACAGAGGAAAGAACGGGCTTGATACCTCGGAGAGATATCAAGCCCTGGCGCTCACATACACCGTTCGATTACGCTTGGGACCTTCGGAGATTTCGCAGTCCTCCCGCACCCAGCCCGACCAATGAGACGAGCCCCGCACCGAACAAGAGCACTGCTGTTGGCAACGGCACGGTTGTCAGACTCGTGATGGATCCGAGAAACACGGCTGGATTGCCGTCAACGTCTTCGAAAAAGAGCCGCCATCGTGCCGCGGTCAGAGGGCTCAAACTAAGCGTACTGAAACTTGGAGGATTCTGCAGATCCGTATTCGCAAACAATCCTCCTCCCAGACGATCGAGACGAAAGTCAAAAAGGAATGGCGTGAAGTCACCAAATTGAGGACCCGTGGCAGCAGACACCAGAGCCCATCGATCAACAACTCCACCCCCCAGCGGCATGTTCTGAGAAATAGTCACGGCGTTGGCACCTGCAGTGAAGGATGACGTGTATCGCCTCCCATCCACGATCGTCAGATTGAAGTTCTTGACTGCGCCAGTATATGCGCCACCGCTACTACCCGTCGCATTGTCAAATTGAAATGAGCCAAAAACCGGCACGATGGGTGGAGCCGTGGTATCGACACTGCCGGTGAACGAGTAACTCACCATGGCAGCTTGGGCCTCATTCAAGGGATACCACAGTGAGCAGAGCCCCACGGCCAACAGAATAAATCCTTCACTAAATATCTGCTTCATGATCCGCATAACACGACTCCTTCTAAAATTAACGCCTATGAATCGACTATCGCCGAGCAAATCCCGGACCATCCAATGTAGATTCTATCTCACTGAAAACTAAAGGCGGCGGTAGAACGCATGGACATCGACTGTGTGCGTGTTCCTGCGACAGTGTTCAATTATGTATGGAGAAGGCGCAGAAAATGCCTCACCGCTTCATCACACTATTATGAAGTAAGAAGAACCTCCTGGACCCATGTAAGGGCATGCGTCTGTGCCAATGAAGAACCTCTTGCTGTCTAGGCAGCTTTTTCTCGTTGGTGGGAATGCTTTTCCTGTTCAGACAGCTCCACCGCTTCCACAGCGGCGTGATTCCAGAGAACGTGTTGACGAAACACGAGCCACACGAATTTTGGGCCGGACACGAAGGTTCGCCGCCACATTCGGCGTGGCTCACGAATAAATCGATAGACCCACTCAAGGCCAATGTCACAGATCCACTTTGGAGCTCGTGCGTATGTTTCAGCATAAAAGTCGAAGACAGCCCCGATGGATCCGATTATTGGGATATTAAGCTGTCCCCGATTTGCCTCGACCCATTTCTCCTGCTTTGGAGCAGTCATGCCAACCCAGAGGACATCCGGCTTGGCATTGCTAATCGCCTTCACCATCCGATGATTTTCTATTTCACTCCAGGTGCCAAATGGCGGAGATAGTGCACCGCACAGTGTCAACGATGGAAAATCAGCAGCAAAACGTCTCGCAATGCGATCAAGAACCGGCTGCGACGACCCAAAAAAGAAGACGCGCGCGGATCCTCGCCGCTGCAGCGCGCCCAACACTCCATAGAAGTAGTCCGCCCCCGTAATTCTGGGACCGACGTCAACACCAATCAATCGTGTCATGAACGTCACTCCCACCCCATCGGCGACCACAAGGTTGGCTTGCCTCAAGGCTGAATGAAAATCAGCATCCTGTTGCGCGACGACCAATGAATGAGGATTGGCACAGGCGAACACCTTGGGAGCTATCCTTCGATCTATCGCTTGAACCGCTTCCGCGGTGACTTCCGTAAGGGGTCTTCGGTTAAGCGCAACCCCCAATAGGAAACCCGTATTACGTTTGCTCATCCCGCCCTCCGCAGTTCTCGAAAATCGCCGATTGCGTTTTGGTAAATCTCCATAAGTTTCATATAATTGCTTTCTGCGGTGTAGTGCTCTTCAAAAGTGCTGCGAGCCTGTTGTCTCATGAAGGTCAATCGTGCCACGTCGGATACAAGCTCGTTGACTCGCTTCGCCAAATCGTCCGGATTACCTGCCTCGAACTTCAGACCGGTTTTACCTTCTTCTACGATCTCGTCTAGACTGCCAAGTCGCGAGGCGATTACGGGAGTGCCGCAAGCAAGGGATTGAACGACAACCATGGGGAAGCCCTCATACCACTCAGACGGAACTACCAACATAACCGCATTCTGTGTGAGGGCAAGAACTTCTGAATAACTCACACAACCAAGAAATTCGACCGGCAAGTTGTGCATGGACGCGAAAGATTGCAGCTCTCCACGTAAGGGTCCCTCTCCGGCAATCTTAAGGGGCAGCCCTCGTACACCCTTCCAAGCTTCCAGCAAGTTACGAAGCCCTTTTTCCGAACTCAGTCGTCCAGCAAACAATGCATACCCACCAGTCCCTGCGCCTGGAGCAGGAATGACCGGAAGGAAGTTTGGCTTCACTTCCATAGCATGTGCAGATAAACCGCCTTGTATAAGCTTGCTTGCGCCAAACTGTGTAGGTGCAATGTACCGGTTGACTAGGTTGTTGTATGTCCCTCGCCACCTATTGTTAAGTAGGCTCCATACGACCGCACCGGTTGCTGGTAGCGATGCACGATAGCAACGATACCGAATGGCAGGAAGAAAGTTTGTCCCAAAGCACTCTTCGCAGGGCTTTCCGTCTCGTAGCAGTAGACCATTTGGACAAACAAAACGGTAATTTTGCACAGTTTGGACGACTGGGACGCCATTGTCCTGACAGGCCGCATAGGCGCTGGCTGTGATAAGGGGAAACGTATTGTAAAAGTGCGCTATCTCGGGTTGCGCTTTATGTATCAGTGCGCAAAGATCGTCATAGGTCTTACGCGACCAAGCTGCATTGACGCCCAATCGAACTTTTTTTCCGAGCGTTGATTCGTCGATGTCATCGTTATGACGTTCGTATGAAACGACCTCACATTGTCTCTCAAGCAATTTCCGCTCGTTAAGAAATACGGCATCTTCTCCGCTTGGTGCAGTGGAGCGATAATAGTTATGTGCCAACAATATTCTCACTTTTGTCGTTCCCCGATTACTATCATGGAAAGCCTAATCACTGTTCACCGATCATTAAGAGGCAAGTGCTAGGCTGTCCCTGGCCGCCTTTTGGGCGACTATTTGCACCCC
>CAZNBG010000147.1:0-5254 GCA_964570915.1 uncultured Nitrospira sp.
AGTCTGGACGAAAGGCGACCTGGCCTGGTTTACGATGGAGCTCGACTATACCCGCTATGTCGGCGAAGGATCCGCCGTGAAGCGGACCGTACTTCCTTTAAGAGAAACAGGCGTGCTCGAACGTCGCGCCGGCCGATGGCAATTGTTGTCGTGGCACGAATCGTTTCGGTCCGCTCAACTCGGAGGTCCTCTAGCCTCACCATCGATGGCTACAGGATCGCAAAAGCTTGTCAGTAGTGCTGCTGCCGCAATGCCGGATATCAGCGGGGAATGGGATATTCTCGAAGTCGAGGATGAAAAACGCTATAAGGCGACCCTAGACAAGAATGGGAACGGCCCCTATACGCAACAGGGCGGGCGGTTTGTCACCACAAAAATTGAGAACCGACTGTGGCAAGGGACCTGGCACCAGACCGGCAACGACCGCGAAGGCGGATTTGAAGTCCTCCTCTCGGAAGACGGCACACAAGCAAAGGGAATCTGGTGGTACACACGAGTTGATACGAGAAAAAATATTCCGCCCAAGGAACACGGCGGGACCTATCACTGGAAGAAAGTAACACCATCACCAGCCAGCGCTCAATGAGCCGGCTTGTTTTGTTTCAGCCATACCACGAAATCGGAGTCCGGTTTACCATCACTGTTTTACTTCCTCTGGGAGGTCTTATGCGTAGATCCCTCGTTTTGTTTCTCTCTACCTTTTTCATGATCTCATCAGCCTACGCTGATGGTGGACATGAGCATCATGCCATCCCCACACTGAAGAAGCAGGTGGGCTCAAAGATTACTTATGGAGAAAATACGGCAACCTTGACTTTTGGCCCCATCGACCTTCCGAGCGGCCATGGCGAAGGCGATATGGGCGATTCCATGCCTCGATTCAACTTTCAGCTGCCTGAGGACAAGTATTTGATCGGCTTCAAGTCGGCCCTTTCCACGGTTGACGGGAAGGAATTACCGAGAAATTACCTACATCATATTTTGATGATCAACAACACCAGGCCCAGTGTGTCATGCCCTGGTGAGCCGCTCTTCTTCGGCGGAGCCGGGCTTGAAATGTCTGAGACACAATTCCCCGACGGATACGGTGTGAAGCTTTCGGCAACCGACAAACTCATGACGGTCGTTGCGTTCTATCATGGCGCCCCACCCACCAAGGACGTTATTGCCACGTTCACGATGTATTTTGCGCCGAAGGCCAGACCGGTCAAAGCGATGGACATCTATCAGGTTGGCGTCAACATCGTCTGCTTCACCAAATTCGGCGATCGGCCCGCGGATCAGACAGATGAAGGGATCGAAATCGGGCCGGGTGTCCAAGTCCGTACGGCACCGTTGAAATTTAGCATGGACGGTTGCGTCAAATACGCCTATCCGCATGGTCATGATGAATTGCTCCTGATCGCATTGGAAAATAAAACCAAAAAACAGACCCTCCTCCGGACTGTGCCGGATGTTGAGGCAGATGGTACGCTTCGCGAATTCTTACCCCATCAAGTCTATAAAGACGGCCAGGGGTTCCCTATCTCGAAAGACGATGACTATGAGATGGTGATGGTCTACCACCATTCTCTGCAGAAAACTGAGTTCCAACACGGCATGGGCAATTACTTGCTCTATATGACGCCGGGTACTTGCCCCTCACCGACACGGAGCGCCTCCGTCACTCCTTAAACTCGATGTCATCACCCACCGGCCGATGTTTTGGCCGGTGGGTGTTCTCGCGTCTCACACAGTTTCCATTCACTGCCCGCTTTCCCTGAGCCTTGCCGTTGATCTCGGCCATAGCGCGCTACTCCTCGCTCTCCCCTGGCAATCGACTTGCGACCGTTCCCTGTCATGTCAAAAACCCAAATCCACTGGCTGAAACGGCAGCTGGCGTGTATACAGGGAATGGTACGTATCCCTCTTTTCACGACCCGTCACCATAGAGTGGCATCAAGTATTACTCATCGCACCATGACTGCTCGCATATCTCCCCCAACCAATCCCCCACCATCAGACACGGAGTCGCTTCAACACCTCATACAATTCATGCGGGACATGGGGCATCCGACGAATCCTTCCGCCATCGCTGAGCGGGTTCTGTTTGGCCTGTCAGAAGCGTCCCACTGCCCGCACGGATCCCTTTATCTCTTCGAACGCGAACACGAGCGTTTTCGTCACGTGCTCTCTTGTGGACCGATCGATACGACAGCGACACCTCCTTTTGTAGCCTGCAGCCATCCCCTTGTCCAAGACCTCGCTCGGGTCCAACACATTCTCGACTCGTCCATCCCGGTTGCTTCTGGCCATACGACCTCCTCCAACGACGCGACGGCCGCTGCACTCGGTTCTCCTCCCATGAGGCTGGCCATCCCCCTGTTGACCCAAAGAAGGTTAATCGCGTTCGCCTTACTTCAAACTCAAACGGGGACCTCCGTTCTCGACTCACGAACGACGGAACTGCTGACTGCCATGGCTCAGAGCGCCGCCAATGCGCTGGATTTTCTCCTGATCTACGAGGATCTTCGCCAATCCCAGGCCCTGATGCGACGGACAGATCGCTTGCGGTCATTGGAAATCATCGCTGGTGGTTTCGCTCACGAGGTCCGAAACCCCTTAACCTCGATCAAGACATTCATTCAACTGGCACCCGAACGGAAAGATGACCGCCGATTCATCGGAGAATTCAGCCGAATGGTGCTCGATGATGTCAATCGAATAGAGCGTCTTATTCAAGAAATCCTCGACTATGCTCGCTATATGGAACCTCGATTGGCCGATGAAGACCTGAATGAGATCGTCTCGTCATGCCTCTACTTCATCCAAGCTAAGGCCGACAGACGCGGGATCAAGATCGAAAAAGAGTTGGCGTCCGAGCTTCCCCATGGCATGTTAGATCGGCAACAAATTAAACAGGTTCTTTTGAACCTGCTCCTGAACGCGATGGATGCCATTGGCGAAAATACCGGCACTCTCCGGGTCCGAACCCATCGACTCCAGAAACCGGACGGTCACGTATGGGCGCAAATCGAAATCGAAGATACAGGGCATGGCATCTCGGTTGAGAATCTCGACCACATCTTCGACCCATTCTTTACCACCAAGCATACGAGCCCACTTAATGAAGGAACAGGGTTGGGCCTGACCATCGCGCACCAGATCATTCAAGAACATCGAGGAGAAATTCGGGTTCAGAGCATGGAGGGAATCGGAACGACGTTCCGCATCAATCTTCCTTCTCACCACAGTTAGAACGCAAGGAGTCGTTGTGGAGAGCGCGGTCACGAAAAAACGAGTGCTATTGATCGACGACGAGGCGCGAGTCCGTGCCTCTCTCAAAATGGTATTAGAGCCGCTCTACGATATTGTCCAGGCCGTCGACGGACATGAGGGGCTCGATATGTTTCGGAAAGAAGAGCCGGACCTCGTTCTGCTTGACGTCATTCTTCCCGGAACCGACGGCCTGACAGTCCTTCAAACGCTACGCATGGAGAGGAAAATCACCCCGGTCATCATGCTCACCGGGACCAAATCTGTCAAAACGGCTGTCGACGCGATGAAGCTCGGGGCCGCAGACTATCTCTCGAAACCGTTTGACGTCGATGAACTCCGTATCGTCGTCGATCGCGCCCTGAACTCTTCTGAATTGGAGCGCGAGGTCAAGCAACTGCGCGCTCAAGTCGTCCAGCGATATGCCTTCCACAATCTGATCGGAAAAAGTCAGGGGATGCAAGAAATCTACTCAAAGATCGAGCAGGTGGCCGACAGCCGCACCACCGTTCTCATCACCGGAGAGAGTGGTACGGGGAAAGAGTTGGTCGCGAAAGCGTTGCACTATAACAGTGCACGAAAGGAGCGTCCTTTCGTCGCACTGAACTGCGCGGCTCTGCCGGAAACGCTGATTGAAAGCGAACTCTTCGGTCATGAAAAGGGATCCTTTACCGATGCCACCGCACGACGCGTCGGGCAGTTCGAGTTGGCGAATACGGGAACCTTGTTCCTCGACGAGATCGGTGATTTGAGTCCCGTCACGCAGGCGAAGCTTCTCCGTGTCATTCAAGAGCGAGAATTTACAAGAATCGGTGGTGTTCAGCCAATCAAAGTCGACGTCCGCATCGTGGCCGCGACCAATAAGAATCTTGACGAGCTGGTCCGAAAAGGGCAATTCCGTGAGGACCTCTACTACCGTATCAACGTGATCGCACTGTATCTCCCTCCGCTTCGCGAACGCGGCGAGGACATCCCCCTTCTTGCCAAACATTTTCTCGCAAAGCGGTTGGAAGAAGAAAGCCGCCCATATCTGGAATTCGGGAAAGACGCGCTAGAACTCCTTACTCGTTATTCTTGGCCCGGCAACGTTCGTGAGCTTGAAAACTTCGTCGAACAGGCGTTCATCTGGTCTCAACATGCTTCAGAAATCACTCCGGAACATTTACCGACGTCGATCAAGAGCGACTCCCGCTCGACTTCTCTTCGAGATGATACCCTCGCAGGTCGTATGTCTCTCGAGAAAGCGGTGATGGAATTTGAAAGGGAAATCATTCTCGATGCATTGAAACGAACAAACTACGTACAGACTCACGCTGCCAATCTGCTCGGGATCAGCCGCCGCATGCTCAAATATCGTATGGATACCCTCGGCATCGGCCGCCCAGACCACCCTGCCGGCCAAGACCCTGAACCACATGTGCAAGAATGACACACTTATCCACAAGAATGTCACATTTATGCACAAATCACTACATTCGCCATCTTAATAGATAGGTAAACTAGCATTATTTCACCTACCTATAGTTGGTATCTCTGCACCAACCACTGCTTATTGACATGCCTTACAACTGATTGAAAAGGAACAATAATTGCTTGCGTAAAGTCGGATTTATCGATGCCATGAGCATAACTTCTGACCAGTTTAATATAAGGTCCACTGTACTGGTTGTTGATGATGAAGCGGGCCCTCGAGACTCTCTTCAGGTAATCCTTCGTCCCTTCTTTGACATTCACGCTGCAGAAAATGCCACGGCAGCGTTGGAAGTTCTTAGAAGCGAATCCATCGATCTCATCACTCTAGATCAGAAGCTTCCAGACCGCCATGGGTTGGATCTCCTCCAAGAAATAAAGCGCGATCATCCCAATGTGGAGGTCGTGATTATCACAGGCTATGGGAGCCTGAGGGCTGCCATGGAAGGCATTCGCCACGGAGCCGCCGGGTACCTGCTTAAGCCATTCAACGTAAACGAGCTCATTACCCTCATTCAGAAGACGATGG
>CAZNBG010000147.1:5264-7316 GCA_964570915.1 uncultured Nitrospira sp.
TTTGGGCGTTGGAGGAGGAAAGCGCACGCGCCTGGGATAGGCTGAAAGCAGGATACTTTGCTCTTTACACGAAAGCAGAGGGTGATTTTACCTCGCAACAAGAAGGGATGAACCTCCTGCCACTTTTGTCGGATATCCTGGAAGCCACAGACCGTCAATTGCTTAACCATTCGAGCCGTGTGAGTTTCAATGCCACATTGATGGCTGGCAGGTTGAGCCTGACACTTTCCGAGCAAAAGACATTGGCGATGGGAGCCTTTTTACATGATATAGGGAAAGCCGGTCTTCCGTCTTATAGATTTGCAGAAGACCAGATCCTACCGTCAGGCGAGCCGGCTGTCTGTAAGGAGCACTGCGATAGAGGTGCGCGGCTGATTACGCGGCTGGGTTTACCGATCGAGGTGGGACAAATCATCGCATCCCACCACGAACGATGGGATGGACAAGGCTATCCTGCTGGACTTCGCGGCACTGAGATTCCGCTGTTGGCCCGTATTGTCTGCATCGCCCAAGCTTTTGATCATCTGACTGCGGACACGCCGGGCCGATCCTCGCGCTCCATTGATGCCGCAATCCACCCGATCTCGCTTCAATCCCATACGCACTTCGACCCGCTCCTACTGGAACTCTTCATTGACGTCGTAAAAGAATCCATCGCCTCCATTCCCGCCACGGCCATTGCGCCCGCTGCATGATCTATTCATGCGCTCCGGCGATTAATTCCGCCGCTGTCGCCCGCGTCTTTTGAGTCACCCGTTCCCCGCCGAGCATACGCGCGATTTCACCCTCGCGGCTCATACCGGCCAACACACGCACCGTAGCCACCGTCCGCCCCTTCACTTCTGACTTTTCTACACAGAAATGATGTCGGGCTTGGGAAGCCACCTGCGGCAGATGAGTGATACATAACACCTGATGGTACTGCCCCAGCGCCCGTAGCCGCTTCCCGATCGTTGCCGCAACCGCCCCTCCGACTCCCGTATCAATTTCGTCAAAGATCAACACAGGCACGTGATCGACCTCGGCAAGGACGGATTTGAGCGCCAGCATCACTCGGGATAATTCGCCCCCGGATGCCACGCGAGCCATCGGCTTCAAGGGTTCTCCGACATTGGCTGACAGCAGAAACTCGATACGGTCGACACCATCCGAGCCATACCCCTCGTCTCCCTCGTTCGGTATGACCTGGACCAGGAAGCGTACGGATCCCATTTTCAACGCATCGAGTTCCTTGCCCACCAGTTTCGTCAATCGCTTGGCTGCTTCCTTTCGCTTGTCCGAGAGCAGCCGTGCCAGCTCCGATACCTTGAGTTGCTGTTCATGAATCAGTCGATCGTATCGCTCGATCTCACTGTCTGAACGCCACAGCCGCTCCAGCTCTTCCTTCACCCGATCGTGAGTCGCCAGGACAGCCTCGACGGTTCCACCATATTTCCTCTTCATGTTCTGAATGAGCGCCAAACGATCCTCGATCGCCGCTAAGCGCAGAGGATCTGCGTCCAGACGTTCGGTGTAGCCACGAAGACCCTCCGCGACTTCTTTCAGGAGCACTTTGGCCTCGGATGCGAGTCGACTCGTCCCTTCCATTTCAGGGTCGATCTTGGTCAGTTCTCCCAACACTCGTTCCGTCAATGCCAAGTCAGCCAAGATGCCATGGCCATCACCGTGAATCCGTTCGTGAGCCTCCGACACCAACTCAGCCAGGCGGTGCGCCGACCCCACGCGTTGACGCTCGGCTTGCAATAGCTCTTCTTCTCCGATACGGCAGGCAACTTCATCCAACTCTTGTCGTTGGAACTTCAACAGATCTTCCTGCCGCACCCGGTCCTGCATGGCATCAGCTAGCTCAGCGCGTGTTTGACGGAACCGTACCCAATCCTGATGAGTCGTCCGATACGTGCACCGCAACTCCTGTAGACGACCGAACGCATCGAGGACATCAAGCTGAGCCGGGTTGGACAATAACGATTGCTGATCATGCTGCCCATGGATATCGATGAGCGTACCGGCAAACTCTTCCAGCACATGGGCCGGACTCAATATTCCGTTCAA
>CAZNBG010000148.1:0-7282 GCA_964570915.1 uncultured Nitrospira sp.
TTTCAATCTCCACACAATTCACGTTCTTGCCCAAGTAGCGTGAGCGCAAGCTGTTCAGGTCTTTGGATGAAACGCGAAGTGTTTGTGGCCGCGTCTTCTTCATAAGGCAGGCCATCAACATTATAACCTCTTCGTTTGCGACAGGGCAGCCATCGCGAAGGAAATCGCCGCTGCCGCTTGCATGTCCGGCCGAGCGGCAGGCACAATGCGGTGATCCTCGATCATGAAATCCTACCGCGAAGAACTGTGGTTTGAGACGAAGACCAGGCGGGCCTACCTCAATATCACGCCTCACATCGAAGCAGTGGTCAAGAAGAGCGGGATACGGGAGGGGCTGGTTCTGGTCAATGCCATGCATATCACGGCGAGTGTGTACATCAATGACGATGAGCCGGGTCTGTTAGGGGATTACGACGAGTTTTTGGAACGACTGGCTCCTCAGGACGCGCGCTATCGGCATAACGACACGGGGGAAGACAATGGCGACGCCCACCTAAAGCGGCAGGTGATGGGACGAGACGTCGTGGTTGCGATCACCGATGGCAAACTCGACTTCGGTCCATGGGAACAGATTTTCTACGGCGAGTTCGATGGACGTCGGCGTAAACGGGTTCTTGTCAAGATCATCGGTGAGTAGGCGAGTCGTCGGCAATGCGCGACTGCATCGCGGGTAATCGTCTTGACGCTTGCACAGGTCGGAAAAGTTTGGCAACATGCATTTTGAATTACCGAGTCATCACGCATGGCTCGTATCGTAGGGAGCGGAAATGCTAGCGTGGTCTCGCCCTGATCCACTCACACGCGATCTCATTCATCTCATCAACGCCCGTCGCCACGATCACGGCGACACCGATGATGCGATTGACACCCTGCAGGCGTTTCTTGAACAGGGGCGGGAGCACGACCTCCTCACCGTGCTTGCCGCGCTCGACGAAGAAATGGCGGAATGGCTATTCGACCTCGTGGCCGAGGCGAGCTGCACGTTGCTTCTCGACGGGCCGAACGATGAAAAACCCACTTATGCCACGATTGCAGCTCTGGAACTTCCCCTCCAGGCGAATTTAACTGCTCCCCTCAAGCTCAAGGTTGATCCGATCGCCACAGCCGACCTGCTGCATCGCTATTTGCAGCTTCCTGCGGGAACGGTAGTTCGTGTTGAGTCGCGTCTCTTGACTGATGCGACGCTGGAGATGTTGAATCTTCAAATGTTCCATGACCATCTTGTGACGGTCGCGGATTCACGGCGCGCGCAATCGGTGGCGGCACGGCTGCTTCCTCCCGTCGAAAACACCGCGTTTCTCTTGTTTGAGCTGATTGGGGCGCCGGACCCTGGCTTGCCCGATTCCTGGGAGGATAGTCAGCGCCGTGAAATCCTGGAAGGACTGGTGAAGCAATGTCCGGAGTTGGCTTGCGCACCGGACACCATCGAAGTGCCGGTCTACGCGGCCTATGCCATGTTCGACGCGCAGAACGCCGTACGTCTTCATCACCTGGCCGATGAAACCGCAGCCGTGTGGAGAGAGCTGGACCCGCTCGTGAGGTCGCGCACGATCGTGCATCTGCATACACAATGTGGAAACGGGGTCTACATGCCTGTGTGGACCGACCTGTTCGATCCCGAGCTCCCGGAAGAGCATGGTCCGGTCTGGACGTCCCCGGACGTCTGGGTCTTTACCGCGGATCTGCCCATTGAATGGCCGGGTGAGATGTTGACCAACAGGCTCCTTGCGGAAGGCTGCACCAGGTTCGAAAATCACATCGTCGAAACCCCGGAAAACTAGTTCCGTCCTCCTTGTCCGTGCCGTTCGGCTCATCCCTCGAGCGTGTTCGTGTCGGTCGGAGGGACGGGTATGCGCAAAACCTCTCTTTCGGTGATTTTCCTGCGGCTTTACTTTAATCTCACCTCGATGAGGACCACCGGCACCAATGATCAGTCCGGAAAGGCCACCACAAGCCTTGTCACAGTGATCGGGCTGATCCTAGTCTGGACGATCGTCTGGGCGAATTTGCCCTCGAAAGATGAGCTCCTGTCGGCGCAACCGGCATCCTCTCCGGTCGAAGCGACCCGTGTGCCAGAACTTGACTTGACGATCCCCGGCGTATCCACTCAACCGAACGAAAGCTCGGCGGGAAACGGAGGAGCAGGATCCGTGACGACTCTCGGCGGATTGTCCGTTCCACTCGAAGGCCGTGCCAGGCAAATTGCGGAAGTGAAGTGCGAGGCCGAGGTCCAGCAGTACTGTCCCGATTCCCTCTCCGGAGAAGACCGGCGACGTTGCGTGATGCAGCGTCTCAAACGATTTGATGCTCCTTGTCAGCAGATCGTGCGGCAGCGGCTGGTGCGTTGGAAGGAAGCCGATGGATACAAGTTGGCTTGCGTTGACGATGTGAAACGGGTCTGTCGGGGAGTACTGCCCGGTGATGGCCGTCTCTTACAATGTTTGCAGGAGCACGAACAGGATCTCTCAGAAGGCTGCTACCAAAGCTTGCCGAAAGGCCACCTCAACCTACGAAACTAAGCGCCCCCCGTTATCACTCCGGGCCATTCAGGAAGACGTCCACCATCGCCTTTGTTAGGCGGCAAGTCCTTCGACGCAGGAGCGGAGTTCTGTCGCGAACTCACTGGCGCGACGATAGCGTTGGACGGGATCTTTCTGGAGCGCTCGATCCAGTACTGTCTTGACGGTGGGAGGCAAATCGGGTCTGATCGTCGTCAGACTAGGATGGGGAGTGTGTGCGATGGCGAACAGGAGGGCCGAGACGTTGTCGGCGGTGAACGGTGGACGACCGGTCAGGAGTTCGAACATGACGACGGCAAGGGAGAAAATATCTGATCGCCCATCTACCTTTTTACCCGCGATCTGTTCCGGAGACATGTAGGCCGGAGTTCCCATCACGAGGTTCGTCTGGGTTTTTGATGAAGTCGCCATCTTGGCGATGCCGAAGTCCATGATTTTGACGACCTCATCGTTGGTCAACATGATATTCGCCGGTTTGATATCGCGATGGACGACACCTTGCTGGTGGGCATAGTCCATCGCTTCGGCGACGATAGCCAGGATCGAGATAACCTTGTCAAAGGGCATGAGATTGGGCTTTCGCGACCAGCCTGTGAGCGTGGTGCCCTGAAGCAATTCCATGGCAATGTAGCCCAGGTCGTCCTCTTCTCCTGCGTCAAAAATCGTGACGATGTTTGGGTGTGACAGTCGGCCAGTGGATTCGGCCTCTCGAAAGAACCGCGCTTTCACCTCCTGCACTGTGTCGGCATCGTCGATCGTATCGAGCTGCATCGTTTTAATGGCAACGAACCGTTGGATCGTCGGGTCTTTCCCAAGATAGACCACGCCCATTGCCCCACGTCCCAGCTCTTTCAGGACCTTATAGCGACCCAGTGTCGTGGGCTGACTGCTCTGGGTGGCAGTCACGGAGGGTGCGATCTCAGTTTCGTCGTCTTCTTCATGTTCCGAGTTGATCTCCTCGGTATCGTCGGTCGACGGCGTGGTCTCTTTGCGGCGAGTGGATGGTCCAGGCTTGGAGAAAAAACGCTGCAGTGAGTCAAGATTCAAGAGCCACGCGGAGGTGATCCAAAGCCCCGTCAGTGTCAACGCAGCAGTATACGTGAGGGTATAGCGTGACGCGTCGAAACGGTCGATCAAAGAAAGGCCGACAACACGAAGGGTTTTGTCCGTCGCGATCACGATCAACAGAGTCGTGACAGGAAGGACCAATTGTCGCAGGAACGAGGACCCTCGCCCGTTATCGGGCAGCTGTCGGAATGCGCGGATCGAGAGAATACAAAGGATAGCCAGCCCGGTTTCTTCTACGATGAGGCGAATCATTTGGGAGCCGTTCAGGCCGAACAGTGCGAGTGGGAACGATTGCGCCGCCGGCAGCTTGCTCAGAAACGGGCCGGCAAAAAGTGCGACGAGCGCGACCAGAAGATATTGAAAGACCCAACTTGAGGCGTTGATCATGAGCGACAAGAACTGAGGACGAGTAAAGTCTAGCGGATACCGAAGAAGAGTCAATGGATTGGAGAAAATATGCGGGAAAGAATGCCTTAGCGTCGCGCGGCGGCTTCTTTCATCTTGGGAAGCAACGAGGTGGGGATGTGCAGGCCGCCCTTGCCGATGCCGACTTCGATGTCAGGTTTGGTGAGGCCATGAAAGTCGCTTCCGCCGGTAACCAACAGGCCAAGCTGTTGCGCGAGGCTGAGGTACTCGCGCGTTTGCCGCGCGGCGTGCGTACTATAGTACACTTCCACGCCATCAAGCCCATCGGCTTTGAGTTGTCGGACCAGATCGACCAGCGACCGATCCGCAAGTTTGACCCACGTCGGGTGGGCCAGAACGGCGAGTCCGCGCGCGGCCTTGATCCAGTGAATGGCTTCGGTTGGACTCGGGAGGTCGCGAGGAACATACGCGGGTTTTCCTTCGGCAAGAAAACGGTCGAAGGCCTCTTTGGCCGATGCGACAACCCCTTTGTCCATGAGGACACGGGCGATGTGAGGCCTACCGACTGAATCACTTCCGGCAAGGGCTCGGACTTCGTCGTAGGTCATCTCGATCCCGAGAGCCTGTAGCCGCTCGATGATTTTGGGATTGCGGCGGTGCCGACTGTCTCTCATGGACTTGAATCGCTGATTTAATTCCGCGTCCTGCCACTCGATAAAGTACCCAAGAATATGGAGCTCGGAGTTGGCGATGATTGAGCTGATCTCAACGCCAGGAATCACCTCGATGCCACACTGTCGTCCGGCCGCGATCGCTTCGGCGACACCTGTGGTAATGTCGTGATCGGTGATCGCCAAGGCGGTCACTCCTGCGTTGTGTGCCAGGTCGATCACCTCTGTGGGTGTGCAGCTTCCGTCAGAGTGGGTGGTGTGGAGATGGAGGTCTAAACGGCTCATGACGAGGTTATCCTGGAAGGATGGGTTTCAGTGCGACGAGTTGTGCCGTATAAACCGGTTCCGAGCCATGAGTTCCTTCGTGAGGTCCTTCGTCATAATGGAGCACACGGAGGCCGGATGTGAGAGCCAAGAGTTCACTGTGCCTGAGGCAAAACTCCTGACGCCTTGGATGCCGATATTGGGTGTGGTTGTCGATGATAAAGGTTTCGTAGAGCAAGATCCCGCCGGGCTTGAGCGCCTCGAGAAGGTGGGGAAAGAGCGGCCGACTCAGGTAGAAGAATACGAGAATAGCGTCGTAGGTTTCGTGCCCAAGATTCGGCGTGCGCGGCGGCGGTTGTTCCAGGTCGAGGGTTCGCGTCGTAATCCCGGTAAGAGTCAGGGTTCGGGCCCTGTACGAAAGTTGTTCGAGAACGTGCTCAACGCGATCGACGGTGTCGACCTGGTACCCCAGTGCCGCGAGAAACAAGGCGTGGCGCCCACTTCCGGCAGCGACGTCGAGGACCTTGCCCTTGGGAAGGCGATGAAGTTGCTGGACGAGAAATCGCGCCGGCGGCGGGTCCGCTCGGAGAAGTTGTTGCGCGAGCCTGGTGCGCTCCACGGTGATACCGACGGAGCTGGTGACATGGGAGATCGGCGGATGAAGCTTCCGCAGCCACAGCTTGATGCGATCAACCGGAAATTCGTCAAAGAGGGCCGACACGAATCGTTCAGCCATCGCTTCCAGCAGCCGAGAATCATGACCCACTCCAAGTTCGACCACGCGCTGAACCACTTTTGCGTAGTCGATCGTGTGTAGCAGATCGTCCGACCTCCCGGCACCCTCCAGTTGACAACTCAATTCCAGATCGACGGCGAGTGGTTGAGGCCGAGCCCGCTCCTCCGGGGTCACGCCACAGCGACCACGGAATTCCAACTGCTCGATGACGACCTGTCCGCCCATGCGGGCATTGTCGAGGATCGTCTTTTAGCCTGTCAAGCGAGGGGAGCGTCGGGTGGTGCACAGGAACCGGGGGCGGGCGAGCCCGCGACGTGCGACGGCTAGATGAAGTACCGGCTGGTGTCGAATTTGTACTCGGTGTTGTCCACTAACCGAATAATGCTGTGCCCATAGTCGCCGGTGTCAGTTTTTTCCGTCAAGTCCAACTCCGGTCCGTCGTCGATAGGATTCCCCTGAGCATCGGTGATGATTCTGACGATGGGACGTTCGCTGTCGGCCTTATCGGCGGCGGGTTTGAGCACAACGGCGAATTCGTCTGAATCGAGAACGACCAGGCTTCCGATGGGAATAATGCCGATGCAATTGACGAACAGCTTGAGCAGCGTGGCGTCGAAGCTCTTTCCGGACTTGGCGGACATCATGCTCAAGACTTTCGAGGGAGACATCGGTTCCCGGCGATAGACTCGGGAGGAGGTCATGGCATCATAACAGTCCGCAATCGTGAGGATGCGGCCTGTCAGGGAAAGCTTCCACGGTGTTTTCAGTTTGGGGTAGCCCGAATAATCCAAATTCATATGGTGTTCGAATGAAGCTGCAGCCATGCGCGCGGGGATATTCGTGATGCCGCGCAACTGAGTCAGGCTGAGCACGCCTTCCGTCGGGTGATTGCGCATCGCCGCCCATTCGTCCTCTGTAAACTCTCCGGGCTTATTGAGGACTTCGAGCGGGATGGTCGACTTTCCCATGTCATGAAACAGCGCCGCCAGCCCGAGGTCGGCGAGTTCGACTTTTGGATACCCGGCTCTGTTTGCGAGGGCGATTGAGAGGAGTGCGACATTGACGGAATGGTTATGGGTGTATTGATCGTGACAGCGGAGTGTCGTGAGGCCAAGCAAGACCGGCTCATCGTGCATCATCAAATCGATAATATTCTGAATGGCGCGTTTGGCCTGTTTAAAGCTCAGGGCCTTGCCATCGCGGGCGGACAGCGTCAGGTGGCCGACCGCGTCGGCGGCTTTCCCATAGGCGACCTTCGATTGTGACTTGTGTTTAAGCTTTGTGTTCTTTTCCCCCGCAGGGTCTTCCCTGAACGTGAGCTGACGAGGGTCGTTGATTTCGATGCCGGTGACGGCCAGGTTCTTCAATTCCTGTCTGAAGTCGTCGATCGACTTGGAGGCCGGGTCAAAACTGACGAACAGATGGGCAAACTCTCGAAGGTCTTTGGAGGAAACAGACGAAGAAAAAGTCAAACCACCGATGCCCCACTTCCTTAGGGCGTCAATCACACTTGAGACCACCAGCATTTGCTGCGAGGTCACTTTCAGATGGTGCTCGCCCAAGAAGAGGAAATCATCTTGGACCCATAACCCGACTGGTTGGTCATGAGCCAGTGTTTCGATGAGAGTCAACATCGTTTCGACGGGCTTGTCGAGCGC
>CAZNBG010000149.1:0-7252 GCA_964570915.1 uncultured Nitrospira sp.
AGGAGCAGAGTTCCACAAACAAACGATCCCGCACGGGGCATAGAGGACTCCATATGCTTGCCAAGTGTCAAATGACTTGGGAAGGTACACGGCCTGGTGAGCCATGTCAACAACGAAGTACTATCTGGGCTACCGATGGGCAATGACCACGACTGTCACGTTGTCCTCTCCTCCGCGATCGAGCGCCGCCGTGACGAGGCGATTGCAGATGTGAGCGGGGTCTATCTCACCATCGGTAAAAACCTGCTGAATGTCCTCATCCTCCAACATCTTGGTCAAGCCATCCGAGCAGAGCAGCACGAGATCCTCTTCGAGTATAGGAAATGCCGCAATGGTCGGATTCGCCGCTGACGACACGCCCAAGGCACGGGTCAAGACGTGCCGTTCAGGATGGGTTTTTGCCGATTGCGGCGTTAAGATGCCACGCTCCAGATATTTTTCGATTACGCTATGATCTTTGGTCAGCGGGGAAAGCGTGCCCGATCGAAGCCGGTACGCACGGCTGTCACCGACATGAGCGAGGTACGCAACCGGTGTTTGAGTCGGCACAATTGCGAGCAGCACAATGGTGGTACCCATCCCTTTCAGCTTCGGTTTCGATCTGGCCTGATCGAGGATCGCCTCATGGGCTCGGCTGATCAGGCCAGTCAATACATCCGTTGACAGGGCCTGGGCATTTCGAAGCAGGTCGCTTGCCGATGCCGCTTGGGCTTGTATAGTCGAGATGGCCACCTGAGCCGCGATTTCGCCACCGGTGTGCCCTCCCATCCCATCCGCAACGGCCCAAATTCCTAGATGATCGATGATGGCGAACGCATCCTGGTTCATGGTACGAACCAGACCGATCTCGCTTCGGCCGATGCCGATCCAAGGGCTCATGATGAATATACCGGCTGAAGGGGGTTGGGGCATGAGGAGGGGCCAAACCGGTCAAACAGGCCGTTCTCCCACCAGCGGCCTTCTCTGGGAGGCCCCACGCCCGATTGAAGGATGACGCTGCAAGTGAGCATGGAGAGGGATTGTAACCTTGATTTCGCCTAGGAGACAAGCTAGAGTTCGTGTCGCCAGGAAGGGTGCCATTCATAGATTGATGACATGATTGTGCCGGCGAAGCGAATCCGCATTACGGTAGCTGGAGTTCAGCTGGAGGCGGAACTCAGAAAGACCAAGACAGCGGACCAAGTCTATGCGGTGCTTCCGGTCAAGGCTGCGATCAATACGTGGGGGGAGGAGTTTTACTTTCCAATTTCTGGAGTGTACGACCATCGGGAGACAGCGACGACTCAGGTGAAGATCGGAGACATTGCCTTTTGGGGTGCCGGGCAGGTATTGGCCATCTTTTTTGGGCGAACCCCGATGAGTTTGGGTGCTGATCCCGTCCCGGCGGATCGGGTGAATATTATCGGAAGAATTGTAGGCGATGCGACTCAACTCCGACGCGTGATGGACGCAGCGACGATCCTTCTTGAACCGGGGTGAATACGATGCGGCTCTCGAAAGAACGTGTGCGGCATATGGCTGAGAGCCTCGCTGGCCATCTCCAAGAGGAAGGGCTCCTTGAGCTGGTTGGAGAACGCAAGCCATTCGTCGAGGCCTTGGACCAGGCGATGACTCATGAATTATCAGCGGAAGATCGTGTGAACGCAGAAGTGCGGCAATTGCTGAAGGTGTATGAGCGACAGATTGAGCTGGGACAGGTCGATTATCACAAAATGTTTCAGATGGTGAAGCAAAAGTTGGTCCGTGAACGGGGCATCATTTTATAAGGCGTGACACGTGACGCGTATTTCGTGAAGGGCGTGCAAACGACGAGATACGAGCGACCCACGACGTGTGTCGCATGTTGAGCGAGGATAAGGTCAGTCATCTCTCTCATGTGGTGCTCACCACCATCAAGAAGAATGCCGGAACAAAGATCAAGGGTAACGACGAGCGGGTGTTGAAAGAGATCAAACGGGTATTGGCTGCCGAGTTGGTGCAGGAACAGGAAATTGACCGAAAAGTGAGAGCAAAGCTGTCGTCCTATTCACGGGGCATTGTGGAAGGGAGTGCCGAGTGGGATGTGCTCTATCGGAAGACGTTCGAAGAAGAAACGCGCAAACATATGAAAACCTAAGACAGAGGTAGCACCGTTATGGGAAGGACCGTACAACAATTGGCGATCCTGGGTATCGTACTGGTGCTTGTGAGCGCGACTGCCTGTTCACAGAAGCGTAAGCCTCTCGTACCGCTTATGCTCGACAGCGAAGTAAAGTCTCAAGCTACGGTCTTCACGGAGCAAGGAACACAGGCATACCAGGCAAAACAGTTCGAAGAGGCCAAGCGGTACTTTGAGCAAGCGGTCGCCGCTGCCCCGCAGTCCGGCCCCGCCCATTACAACTATGCCTTGGCGTTGAATGCGCTGGGCGATTCCGAGGTCGCCCGGCAACATTTTTTGGAAGCTGCGGATTTGTCTCCCGGAGACAAAACCATCTGGGATTCACCGGCGCTCTCGCCGTACGGAAGTCCTGAAACCAAGAATCGCACCAAATCCCGTCCCTATGGAACCACCCGGCCGAACTTTGGTGCCCCGCGATTTTAATGAAGGATGGATTTATGACGAAAGAACTTGCAGTCGGAGACAAGGCGCCGGAACTTGCAATCCCGGATCAGCATGGGAAAACCGTAACCTTGAAGAACTTCAAAGGGAAGCAAGTGGTGTTGTATTTCTATCCGAAAGACGATACGCCGGGGTGTACGAAAGAGTCGTGTGATTTTCGTGATGTGGAGTCGCAGATTCTTCGGGCGGGCGGTACCATTGTCGGCGTGAGTCTAGACGGCAAGGAGTCCCACCAGAAGTTCATCAAAAAATTCGGGCTTCCGTTTCCGCTGCTCAGCGATGAAGATGCGTCGATCTCCAAGGAGTACGGCGTCTATAAAGAGAAGAACATGTACGGGAAGAAATATTGGGGTATTGAGCGGAGCACCTTCGTCATCGATCCCGATGGCAAACTCAAGGCGATTTTTCGGAAGGTCAAAGTCGACGGACATGCAGATGAAGTGCTCAAAGCACTGAAAGCCTAGCGGAAAGGCCGTTGGCTGTGCAGTCACCGGCCACCATCTCCTGCAGAATCTGGTTTCTTCTTATTGCTGGCTTCAGCAGTACCATGAATGCTGCCTTCCTCGAAGCGGCGGACAAAGTCGCTGCGACAATCATCGTCAAAGATGCGCTGACGTCTGTCAATCAACCGACCACCATTGAAGCGAAAGTGATCACGAAGGGATTGTTCACGAGTGCTGCGCTCGGCGGAGAACCGCTCGAATTGGTGATCGATGGGAAAACGGTTGCCGCGGCCATGACCGGCGGGGATGGGAAAGCATTCTTGACCTATACTCCCACAGTGCAGGGTCTGGCACAGGCGCACGTCCGTGTCGGGAACAGCCCACGAGTGGCGTCCACGGAGGGCCAGGGAAATCTGGTGGTATGGGAAAAAAGAAATCCCATCATTATGATCGAGCTGTCTTCGTTGATCGAGGAATCGCTACCCAGTCGAGTGCCTGCCGTCGGATTGACGCTGGAGTCAGCGCGAAAACCGGTGCCGGAGGCAGCAGATGAGCTTGGGAAACTCACGCAGTTTTACTATCGGGTCATCTATGTCGTGTTCTTGCCGTCTGGGCGGGATGGGTTTCAGGCAACTGCAGAGGCCAGAGACTGGCTCAAGACACACAAGTTTCCTATGGGCTATGTGATGGCGTTACCGCCGGATGCCAATGCCTTGGGAGCAAAAGTTGACGAGTTCCATGCGGCAGGTTGGAGAACGATCAAGACCGGGATCGGGCGCTCACAAACCTTTGCCGAGGCCTTCCTGCAGCGGCGCCTCGATGTGATCATCGTACCTGAACCAGCGAACGGCGAAATTCCGCGCAAAGCAAAAGTGGCGAAGGATTGGAGAGAGGTGAGAAGAAAATTGTAAGGACAGTCACAAAAAGCCCAAGCTGATCCAAGTTGACCGGTTATGCTCCGACACATCTGCGCGAGTGCTCCGTACACGGCCATTCCCAGCAAATCCAAACCTTTCGTTCGGTAAGGGGAAGCGGTCGGCGTCATGTGTGAGCAGGGTCTTGTTTATAGAAGTGAGAGCGTGATGACTTCATCTATGCGGGAGTCTTGTCGAGGTACAGTGTGGGATCGATGCCCGCTTGTTGTGGATCCAGGACGACGGTGATGCTTCGATGCGGCGTTTCTGTCTGTTGAGAGAGATCCACGTCTTGCGGAGTGGAGCGCAACGTATTGCCAGAAGTTTTGACGAGCAGCACAACCGGCGCCAGCGGGGCATGATGGTTCACCTGTTTGACGATGCTCGTCTCGCCGGTATCCAACCCAACGACTGATCCGACCGGATAGACTCCCACCACGCGAATGAACCGCTGGACCAAGGTCGCGTCCAAATGACCTTCTAACGAGAGGCGATAGAGAAACTGGAGGGCTTCATGAGCCGGTTGCCCCTTGTGATAGCATCGATCGCTCGTCATCGCGTCGTAGATATCTACGATAGCGGTTATCAAGCCGAACTGACTAATGTCTTGTTTGACACGCCGGTGCGGATACCCTGTTCCATTGACTCGCTCATGATGCTCAAGCGCAGGCTGTACATACGAGTCCCCTAAGCCGGTTGTGGTGGCCAACACCTCGACTCCCCTGAGTACATGCTGTTTCATGATCTCCATTTCATGGGTCTCGAAACGACCAGGTTTGTTCAGGACTTCGAGAGGAATCTTCGTTTTGCCGATATCATGCAGAAGCGTTCCCACTCCCACTTGATGCAGTATGCTGCGATCAAATCCCAGATCACGTCCCAGGGACATAGCGAGGAGCGAGGTGTTCACTGAATGATAGAAGGTATATTCGTCAAACTGTTTCAATCGCGAAAGACTGGCCAATGCATCAGGGTTTCTGAATACACTCTCGGTCATCTCTGCGACGACCCGATGGACTTGTTCGATATTAATCGCCCGCCCGAGCCGGGTGTCATGCATCGCGTTTTGCACGATGGTTTTGGCGGCTTGATAAACCTGCCGCGCCGCAGGTAGCTCGTTGTCGAACGGGACAACAGGCAATACCGATGTCGTTACTTCCGCCACCGTTATCGCGGACTCATCGGCGACATCCAGTTCTACTTCCGATATTTCTCCGACCGTCCCCGTATCGAAACTCACTATGAGCGTTTGCACTCCGCAAGCTTTCAACTGTGCGATCTGTTGGGGCGATGTGATGGTCATTTTGTGGCGGAAAAACGGTGTATTCCACCAGGATCGGTCGAGCTCTTCGACCTGCATGCCGGGCTGTAATTCATCGATCCTAATGCGTTTTCTCATGAAAGATCTCGTTAGGCGGCGCCCTCTCGTGAGCAATATCGGATTACCCCTAAGGAAACTTGAGGCTCAGTTGGTCTGAACAGATTGTCGACTTCAGAAGAACGGGACTAGTATCCTCCCATTCCCCCATAGCCGCCTGGACCGTAACTGGATGGTGAAGGAGGAGCGGTGTGACTTCTATAGGCACTCGAGTGAACGATTGCGGGGTTGGCTGGGGCCAATTCAGCTGCTCTCTTAAAATGGGCCGTTGCCTCCTTATGAAGACCCAGTTTGTCGAGCGTCAACGCCAAATTGAAGTGAGATTCGGCAAGATTCGGATCAGCTTCGATAGCTGACGCAAAGTGGGCTCGGGCATCCGACCAATGTCCCATCTCATAGTGGGTAATTCCCTCTGAGTTGTGCCGGAACGCGATGGCACTGCTATCGGGAGGCGCGGACAGTGGTGCGGGTGTGGACGCACAAGCATATTGCAAGAGAGCGAGGGTGATCGCGATGATATATCGAACGAGATTCATAGTTCACCCCCAGGTGTCTTAGGCGAGGCCTGCGCTCGTTCAGAGGCTCTGTGTAGACAGCCTGAGTGCAGGCTGAAAGGGAGAAGCGCGCATTCGAAACCTCGCAGGGCTGCTCTCAACGGTCAGCCTCCTTACTGAAGTTGGTACTTGGCCATGCGGTACCGAAGCGTATTGCGCGTCATCTTGAGGAGACGGCTGGCTTCCGACACATTGCCCGAGGTTTTTCTTAACGCTTCCTCCAGTATCTTTTTTTCCATCTCCTGAAACGACAGTCCAAAGGCCAGTAGCGATGGTCTGGGTTCCGGACTCAGGCTATCCGTTGACGGACGGGTTTTCACGGAAGCTGGTAAATGCTGGGGCTCGATCACATCTTCTTTGCACGTAATCGTTAGCCATTCGACCACGTTGTGCAGTTCGCGGACGTTGCCGGGCCAGTCGTGCTTCTGAAGCACGACAAGAGCGGTTGGGGCGATGGCTTTGATGCGGCACCCGCGCTCCTTTCTGGCTCGATCCAAAAAGGTCCGCAGAATCGGCTCGATGTCTTCAAGCCGTTCACGCAAGGGGGGGATACGTAACTGATACACGTTCAGCCGATAGTAGAGATCGAGTCGGAACCGACCGGCTTTGATACGGGCGAGCAGGTCTTCGTTTGTAGCGGCGACGATCCGGATGTTCACCTTATGGCTTCGAGTATCGCCCAACGGGTCGATCGTGTGGTTCTCCAGCACCCGCAGGAGTTTGGCTTGGGCCATCGGGCTCATTTCTCCGATTTCGTCCAGAAAGAGCGTGCCACCCTCAGCCATTTGAAAGCGGCCCGGCTTGGCCCGTTTGGCGTCGGTGAAGGCGCCGGATTCATAGCCGAACAGTTCTGCTTCCAAGAGGTTTTCCGGAATACCGGCGCAATTCAGCGCCACCAGAGGGCCGGCGGCTCGTGGACTATCTTGGTGAATGGCCTCTGCAAATAGCTCCTTGCCCGTTCCGCTTTCACCGGAAATGAGAACAGTCGCATCGGACGAAGCCACTTCCTTGGCCAGTTGCTTCATCAGGTTCATTTGTGGCGAGACGCTGATGATCGAGGCGAACGGATCGTGCGGAGAGCAGGATGGAACCGGGCCAGGCTGGCGGAGCGCTCGAGCAATGGCCGTCTGCAAATCTTCCAGTAGAATCGGCTTCGTCAAGTAATCTGCCGCGCCGGCACGCATGATCTCAACCGCGTCTTTGATGGAATGGCGATCCCCGATCGCAACCACGGGCGGAAATTCAGGCCCCTGGTGGGCATATTCAAGCAGGGGAGCCAGCGTGTGTGGACTCCCTTCGCCAACAACCAGAGCGGGGGAAATTTGGGGCCAGAGAATGAGTCCCTCTGTTGCCGTGCCCGCCGA
>CAZNBG010000150.1:0-7239 GCA_964570915.1 uncultured Nitrospira sp.
GTCATGCCAGTAGGCGCTGGTCAGTTATCTCCAGTTGAGCTGAAGATCATCGGTTAACGAGACCGGTGTCGCATACATATCCCCTGGCTGCTGATCGTCTGCGGGGTACTTGCAACGACGCCTGTCTCCGAGGCTCAGGACTTGAGCCAGCAGTCGAAGGAAAATCCCACGTCTCTGAATCGTCCCTCGAATTCCGCAGATGCCGGGACGGCCAACTGGCACTATGGAGCCTATCTCGATCTGAGTTACATCGGAAACTTCAATTTTCCCGACAACCACCTCTGGCGCAGTCGGACCACCGCATTCCACCATAACGAGGTTTCACCCAACATGGGCTTAGGGTATGTGCGAAAGGATGCGGTGGAGTCTTCACGCTGGGGGATGGAGCTTGGCTTCCAAGGCGGTCGGGATTCGGAAGAGTTTGCATTTCTGGTGGGAGAACGACGAGTCGATGGAGCCGACGTGCTCAGACATGTGCATCGGGCGAACGTGTCGTATCTGGCTCCGGTCGGAAAGGGGATACTGATCACCGCCGGCCTATTCAACAGCCTGATGGGGTACGAGTCGCTGTATGCAAAAGACAACGCCAACTATACACGGTCATGGATCGCGGACAATACACCGTACATGATGTTTGGGGTGAATGCTCAGTATCCTGTGAACGAGACTCTCACCATCACTGCTTTTATCGTCAACAGTTATTATCATCTCGCGCACCCGAACGATCTCCCAAGCTACGGGGGGAGATGGACCTGGAAAGCCACGCCGCGGTTCACGCTGACCCAAACACTCTACGGAGGACCGGATCAGACACAGACATCCTTGGAGTTCTGGCGTCTGTATGGGAATCACATTCTGGAATGGAAAGGTGACGATGTGACGGTGGCGGCGTCTTTTGATATCGGAACAGAGAGCATCGTAGGTCAATCCGGTAACCCACGAACCTTTGTCATGGGGGGCAACATGGTGGTGAGATGGCATGTCACCGGTCCTTGGTCTGTGGCGCTGCGCCCCGAGTTCTACTGGGATCGGAATGGTCGTTGGACGGGAGCCGAGCAGTTCGTAAAGGCCATCACGTCTACCATCGAGTACAAGTTTCCGTACAAGTGGACAAATACCATTGTGCGGGTAGAACACCGGTATGATGAATCAACCGGCGTGGGAGGCGGGTTTTTCAAAAACGGCGAAATCCGGCCCGGTGTGAATGGGCTTGCGCCAGGGCAACATCTGCTGTTGCTGGGAGTACTGTTGACCTTCGACTCACCGTGAGTGAGCAAATTCCTCCACCCATAACTGAAGCCGATCGACGATTTGCTTGCTGATCGCTTCGATGGCGTGCGATTTGGCTTCTTTGAGAGCGGCGTGATCCTCGACCAGGACCGCTGAGCCGACCAGCTTTGCGACTCCTTCGGCTGTCTGGATGGAAGCGTGCCACTCGGAACGAACGGCCCATACGCTTCCGGTAACCATGACCAATGCGTCGCTTTCGGTGCCGGCAGCGAGGTAAGCGCCGATCACGGTTGGATACAACCATGCATAGCGGTTGTTGTACCGATCCACCGCGCCCGCACCATCGACGATCAAGACCATATCGGCTCCATAACGCGCGCCGAGCTGTCTGACACCACGGATATTCTCCGCTCGCAACGTAGCATCCATCAGCACGAAGGTGTCAGCCAGTATGTGCTGATCGCGCAATGGCAGCAGTTGGCGGAGAAGCTGGTCTCGATCCGCACTCAGCCATTCGACTTTGCTGATGGACGACCGATTCGGAAAATCGTGATCCGCAAAAAACACACCGAGGCGAAATGGCGGAGAGAGGTGAGATTCTTGGTTTGCGAGAGACCGGTTGGTCTGTTCTGGAATAGGACTGACGTGAAGGGCGTCAATCATCGCGGCCCGATCGAACCCGTGGCTCCTCGCACAGCCGGCCGATACGGTCATCGTCAGTGCAAGGACTACCGAGAGGCGTAATCCCACTACCCACGCACTCATCGGTTGAATCGCCTCACGCTATCAGAATCCGCTTCCATCTCTGAACCCGATGATGCATTCGACCACATGTTTCCCCAAAGGCCTGTTTACACGGCTACTCGCTGGAATACCCGCAGACGTATCGGAAGGAAAGACCTACTCCGAGATTGGGAGAATGCGATCGGCCACTGCCTGCACGATTCCTTCTTCCTCGGTCACCACCTTCAACCCTTTGAAACTGAGGTAGTATCCTCCATGACTTGGCGCCTGAATCGTGGCACCGACCTCCACGCGATCTCCTTCTTCCACTTCCGGGTCCCGGACGAGGGGTCTGCCGCAAATACCCAATACGGCCACTGGGATAGTCGCGGCATCCTCTTCGAGGCGAAACAAATAGGCTCCATAACAACTGTCTCCATTCGGAACTGTGTACGGGGCCAAGGGCTGTACATCACGCACAATCCCTTGCATGGTGACACGCCGAAGATGGTAGACCCGAGGCTCATCAAGTATCTGCTGGATGCTGGTCGATTCCTCCGCCCACGAGAATGATGGTGCACCGGCAGTCATCAACATCAGCATGAAGCCTGCAAGGTGAGCGACAACACGGGCCGGCGTGATCATGATGAATGGGCGGCATTCTACCATCTTTGAACGAACCCCGTGGCTGCTTTCTCTTCCAATTCGTGATCGTTATAATCCTCAACTTTCAGCTAAGGAGGATCACTCGTATGGTGAATGAGCGGCAGCTCCGGACGTTCATAAACGAATCGCGGCCGGGATTTGAGGATCTCTTGGGACAGATGGTGGAGGTTCCGTCGATCAGTATGGACTCATCCCGAACAGGCGATATGCGGCGCATGGCCGATCTTGCGGCCCAGTATTTGGCCGGGATGAATGCGAAGGTGCGAGTGGTCGAAACCGGTGGATACCCTCTCATCTCGGGAGGATGGTTGACAGGGTCCGAGCATCCAACCGTCACAATCTACAATCATCTGGACGTACAACCGGCGCAGGAGCCTGAATGGAAGCAAGCGCCGTTCGAGTTTAGGAATGAGGACGGCCTGTACCATGGTCGAGGTGCCACCGATGACAAGGGGCCGGCCCTTACGGCGCTGTTCGGTGCTCGATATGTCATCGAGCAAGGTTTGCCGATCAACATCCGTTTTCTGTGGGAGCTGGAAGAAGAGATCGGGAGTCCGCATTTTGCCGAGGGACTTAAGGACCGTGTGGCTGTCCCAAGACCGGATTCCGTCGTCGTCTCGGATACCATTTGGATTGCCAAGGGACGGCCTGCAGTACCGTACGGCTTGCGCGGTCTGCTCGGCGCGCGACTGATCCTGCGTACCGGAGAGAAAGACGCACATTCGGGTGTGACCGGAGGCGCCGCTCGTAACCCGCTGGCTGAGTTGATGGAGGTCGCGAATGCCTGCCTCGATGCCAAGACTGGCAGCGTGAAGATCCCGGGTTTTTACGACGAGGTCGTGGAGCCTACGAAGGCGGAGATCAAGAATTTCCTCAAGTCCGGCTTTCAAGTAAGACACTTCAAAGAATCCTACGGATTTCGATCTCTGCGCACGCAGGATCCCGCCGATATCATGCGACGAATTTGGGCATCTCCGACCTTCGAAATTCATGGTCTCAGCGGGGGATACCATGGGCAAGGCGTGAAAACGGTTGTCCCCGGTCATGCCGAGCTCAAGGTCAGTATGCGCCTGGTTCCAAACCAAACGCCGGAGCGGGTATTTGCCATGTTCAAGAAACATGTGACTCGCGTGAATCCCAGTGTGAAGGTGGAACGAGAGGGCATGCTTCAGCCATTTAAGGGTGATTGTGCCGGACCCTATGTGGATTGTGTGAAGCGCGCCATAAAAGCAGGGTTCGGCAAGGACCCGGCCTTTGTGCGAGAAGGAGGATCAATCGGCGCAGTGGTCACTATGCAGAAAGCCTGGAGGGCTCCGATCCTTTTCATGGGTTTGAGCTTGCCGGAACATGGGTATCACGCTCCCAACGAATATTATGATTGGGGGCAAGCCTCCGGGGGAATGAAGGCGTTCGCGCATTATTTCTCGGAGTTAGCAAAGATGGGGAAAAGATAGGCCCTATTGGGGGAAGTTTCTGACAACCTGGGGGAGGTGACTTCAAATGGTCAGTTTTTGAACAGTCTGTCGCAAAAATTGTTTGGCCATGTCGTTTCGCCTCCTGCAGCTGACTGCGCGGCTCTATCCTCAGGTGAAGGTGTAGTCCTAAACCGTTGCAAATCAATGTGATACCAAGTAGGAGCCTTTCCAGGATGGGCATGGATGTTGCTGGAGCTTATGTTGGAGCTCTAGGGATAGTCGGAGTGGTGGCAATGCTAAGGTTGATTGTATAAAGCCTCTTGGGTATCCTGAGCATCCCATGGATGCCGAATCGACCAATGTGGTGGTGGTTATGGTCACAACGCCAAGCCAAGATGAAGCGACCAAGATTGCCGATGAACTGGTCAAATCTCACCTAGCGGCCTGCGCATCAACTATTCCCACGGTTCGTTCAACATATTGGTGGGAGGGGAAGATTGTGAATGATCAGGAGGCGCTACTCCTGATCAAAACCACCTTGGGTAAATTCACCTCCGTCCAGGAGACAATCCAAAAGATACATTCTTACAAAGTGCCGGAAATTATAGCCCTTCCGGTAATTAAAGGATTTCCACCGTATCTTGAGTGGGTTCACCATGAGACATCCTAGATAATGTGGTTGAAACTGTTTGGCCGAAACACTATTTTAACCATTGACCGGAAGTGACTAATTCGGTAATTTCCCAAGCGAAGTCAGATAGACCTCTCAGGCTAGATAGGTAGGGGGGCGAAGGCTATGGGTCAAACAAACAGTCCAGAGGGCGATGCTTATACGGTCGTAGTCTTTCGAGGGTCCACTGCGAAGCCCCTTCGCTTTAGCTTTTCGAAGAAACTTCTCCGTAGGTTGCTCGTGTGTGTGGGGCTGGTCGTTCTTGCGGATCTCCTTGTGGTCTCTCACTATGTTATTAGAACGGGAGAAGTATGGGAATTGGCTGCTTTTCGTACTGAAGCGATGAGTGCGCGGGAGCAGACTGCGGCGTTCACGAGCGCTATCGATGATCTGAAGAAGCGCATGGGAGCGATGAATGAGGTAAATCAAAGACTTCGGGTCATGCTGGGAATAGAAGCACCGAAGACAGGGGATATGGTCAACGGACGAGGTGGTGAAGAAGTACCGCTTCCTGAGGAAGGGGGCATACCCCGATCCAGCGGAAACAATTCTATAGATCAAACGCCAAGCTCTATGGAGCGTACGGAGGGAACCACCGAGCATTCCTCTGCCAGCATTGAACCATCTCCAAATGAAGTCGCGGCAGTGGCTGCGGTCAAGGACGGGCTGGAGTGGCTCTCAAGAGCTGCGACAGCGCAAGAGCGCATGTTGAACGAGTTATCGCAAGCTGCCGAACAACGTTCATCCCGCTGGGCCTCGACACCTTCGATTTGGCCGGTGAGAGGGTGGGTGACGTCGGGGTTTGGCCCTCGAATTTCTCCGTTCACGGAAAAGCCTGCCTGGCATGACGGATTGGATATCGGGGCCGCCCCAAACACTCCAGTCCGCGCTCCTGCTCAAGGAAGGATTACGTCCATAGGATACGATCCTAAGCTTGGGCACATGGTCCGTGTAGATCATGGTTACGGAGTTGAAACCCTCTATGGACACTTAGCGAAGGCATTAGTCAAGGAAGGTCAGAGGGTCGATCGCGGTGACGTCATTGCGCTTGTCGGGAGCTCGGGCCTTTCTACAGGTCCTCACCTACACTACATGGTGAAATTGAACGGACAGGCACTAGATCCCACCAAGTACATCCTAGAGTAATAGACAGTCAGACGTTCTCAGGATGAGAGTCTGAGTTGTTCCTGCCCAAGGTCGCTAACCTCTTTCAATCCAATTCCAGAAAAGAGTCAATTGCTAAGGTGCCGTCAGATATCGTCTAAATAAGCTAGAAGGACAGCCCTTGACCGACCTAGATATTGCGCAGTCCGTTAGTCCACGCCCTATCATCGATATCGGTTCTCAGCTGGGGATACGCGCCGAAGAACTCACCCTCTATGGGCGAGATAAGGCAAAAGTATCGCTCCCCATCCTGGATCGTCTCAAGGCTGTGCCGAGGGGACGGTATGTCCTTGTGACGGCGATTAATCCAACACCATTGGGAGAAGGGAAAACTACGACCTCAATAGGTCTTGCCATGGGGCTCTCACGGCTAGGGCATCGAACGGCACTTACCCTTCGGCAGCCCTCTCTCGGTCCCGTGTTTGGAGTGAAGGGTGGGGGGACCGGCGGGGGGCGTGCCCAAGTAATTCCGATGGAAGATATCAATCTTCACCTGACCGGGGATTCCCATGCAGTCGCCGCCGGCCACAATCTGCTCTCAGCGTTTCTCGATAATCATGTGTTCCACGGAAACGCTCTCTCGATTGATCCTCTAGGGATCACGTGGCCTCGGACGCTGAGTGTCAGTGATCGAGCTCTCAGGGAAGTCTTGCTGGGAGAGGAACTAGACAGACGCCGGGGGCAGTTTGTCATTACCGAAGCGTCAGAGATCATGGCGGCACTGGCTCTCGCAAAGGACCACCGAGATCTCCGGGGCCGGCTTGGCCGAATCGTAGTGGGGCTTACGAAGTCGGGCGTACCCGTCACAGCCGAAGAGCTTGGCTGTGTGGGCTCAATGGCTGTTCTGCTGAAAGACGCCCTGATGCCGAATCTGGTTCAAACCCTTGAAGGGACTCCCGCATTTGTCCATACGGGACCGTTCGGCAACATCGCGCATGGCAACTGCTCGATCATATCGGATGCGATTGCCCTGAGATGTGCGGATTTCGTCGTGACGGAGGCAGGTTTCGGCAGCGATCTAGGGGCGGAGAAGTTTTTTAATATCAAGTGTCGCACGTCGGGATTCACCCCGACGGTGGCGGTGGTTGTCGCAACATTGAGGGCCTTGAAACTCCATGGCGGGGGCGGGGTCGCTAAGGCCGGCGTTGCGCTGCCTGCGAGTTTGACGGGGCCGAACCAGGAAGCATTATCGAAGGGAATCTCCAATCTTGAACAGCACGTCGCCAATGTACTGACCCATGGAGTGCCGGTCGTTGTCGCGGTAAACGCCTTCAAGGATGATCCCCAGGAGGAGTTGGATTGGGTTCGAGAACAGTCGCTGAAGATGGGAGCCGTGGATGCGGCGGTATCAACCCACTGGGCCGACGGTGG
>CAZNBG010000151.1:0-7234 GCA_964570915.1 uncultured Nitrospira sp.
GGATCCTAACCACGGGTCCTGGCTGACCCGGGTCTAACAACCGAACACGCCGCGGAATGCTTGCTGGCCCGAGCTGCTGCTTCCCTGAAGTGATGCTCGTTTTGAGAAAAACGTGCGAGTATCTTCCGCGCTATCAGTGGCCGGCTGCCGGAGTTTCCCCTGAAGGGTGCGATTCAGATGACGGCTGAGAGGGTGGTGCCGACGGGGAGGCCGCCGGGTCACTTTTTTGCTGCATGTCAATCACTGTCGACGAAATGTTCCGTTGCTTGGCCAAAATTGCCAGGGTAAGCGACGTCAGCATGAACACGGCCGCGACGATGACGGTGAATTTGCTCAGGAAGTTGGCGGGCCCCCGACTTCCAAACACCGTCTGACTGGAGCCACCGAACGCGGCGCCGATCTCCGCTCCCTTCCCCGATTGCAGAAGAATCGCTCCGATCATCAAAAAACATATCAGCACGTGGACTATGACAATCAGCGTATACAGCATGAGATTTCAAACTCCGATTGATCTAGGGACGGAAGCAATCCGGGCAATTGTAGCAAAGGAATCAACTTGGAGACAAGCGCCGCCAATGAGTGCACCATCGATCTGGTCCGAAGATAACAGCGATTCTATGTTCTGAGGTGTAACGCTGCCTCCATAGAGAATCCTCGTGGAGTCGGCGACCTGGGGTGACCATGTGACAGCAAGGGCTTGTCGAATCGTCCGGTGGGCGGCCACCGCTTGGTCCACGGTCGCTGCTTTTCCCGTACCGATTGCCCATACCGGCTCATAGGCGATGGTGAGGTTGGCCAGCGCGTCATGCGTAAGGCCGGACAGACTCTCGTGAAGTTGCCGGGTCAGCACGGTGTCGGTCGTCCCCCCTTCTCGTTGTTCGAGGGATTCACCGATGCAGAGGATGGGGCGCAGCCCATGCTTGAAAGCCATTCGAATCTTCTTATGGATGCCGTCGCTTTGCTCGCCGAAAAGAATTCGTCGTTCCGAATGGCCTAGGATGACATAGCGACATCCGAGGTCTTTGAGCATCGGCGCGGAGACTTCTCCCGTATAGGCGCCGCTATCTTCCCAAAACATATTCTGGGCGCCGAGCTGAATCGGGAATGAAGGGCCCAAGGCGATGCGGACCGATTCCAGTGCGGTGAATGGGGGAGCAACGGCCAGCTCAACGGTTGTGGATGGAGCAGGAAGGCGCTCTTTCAGCTCACGAACGAAGGCGACCGCTTCGGACGCGGTCTTGTTCATCTTCCAGTTGCCAACGATCAGGACTCTGCGCACCGCGATTCCCGGTCTCTGTTCTTTTGAAGGTTATTGATCAGTTCGAACGGTCAGGCAGCGCCGCAAGGCCGGGAAGGGTTTTGCCTTCGAGTAATTCCAGGGCGGCGCCGCCTCCGGTGGAGATGAACGACATATTCTCCGAGACGCCGGCCCGATGGACGGCCAGACCTGTTTCGCCGCCGCCGACGATCGTGAGGGCATAGGCATCGGCGATTGTGTGCGCCATGGCCAGTGTCCCTCTGGCATAGGCGTCGATTTCGAACACACCCATCGGTCCGTTCCACAAGATGGTTTTCGCATTCTGCACCGCTTCATTGAACAGCTTGACGGAGGCCGGACCAATGTCGAGGGCGTACCATCCTTTGGGAATCTCCTGCACGGGCACAATCTTGGTTTCAGCGCCCACCTCACGGCTGGCCGCGACCACACAATCAACGGGCAGGTAAAATTTGACTCCGCGTGAGAGCGCGTGGTCTTCGATTCCCCGGGCAAAATCCAGCATGTCCATTTCGACGAGGGAATTGCCGATCTCCATCCCCTTTGCCTTCAAGAAGGTAAACGCCATGCCGCCGCCGATGATGACTTTATCGACTTTCTTCCCCAAGTTTTCGATGACACCGATCTTTCCGGATACCTTCGCGCCGCCCAGTACGGCGGCGAACGGCCGAACGGGGTTGGCGACAGCGCCCTCGAGATACTCGATTTCTTTCTTGAGCAGCGCGCCTGCGGCCGCGTCGGAAATGAACTTGGTGATCCCGACGGTCGACGCATGAGCGCGATGGGCTGCTCCGAAGGCGTCGTTGATGAAGACGTCGCCGAGCGACGCAAGAGCTTTGGCGAACGCGTCGTCGTTTTTCTCCTCGCCTGCGTGAAAGCGGAGATTTTCCAGCAGGAGCACATCGCCATCCTTCATCTTGGCGACCAGTTTCTCGACAGCTGGGCCAATACAGTCCGGCGCGAAAATCACTTCTTTACCGAGCAGTCGGCCCAGACGTTTGGCGACCGGCGCCAGGCTGTATTTGGGCTCAAATGCACCCTTCGGCCGACCGAGGTGGGAACAGAGAATAACTTTGGCACCCTCGTCGACGACGCGATTGATGGTCGGTAAGGTAGAACGTATGCGGGTGTCATCGGTAATTTGCAGCGCTTCATCGAGCGGGACATTGAAATCGGCGCGGATAATGATGCGCTTGCCACGAAGTTGCACGTCGTCGATCGTTTTTTTGTGCAAGTTCATGGAAGGGCTCCTTCAGCAAGTTCGGCAAAAAGTGGATTAAATGGATTCGTCTGTGCCCACTCGACCGTCACGCTCGAGGTCAGTCAATGAATGGTCGATTTTCCTGCTAAGACCTTGACCAGGTCGCGGACTCGGCATGAATAACCCCATTCGTTGTCGTACCAGGCCGTGACCTTGACCATGCGCTTGTCCACGACATTGGTCAATGGCGCATCGACGGTGGCCGAGTGATCGTCCCCCTTTTGATCGATGGAGACGATGGGGTCTTCAGAGTACTTGAGAATGCCCTTGAGCGGACCATCCGCAGCTTTCTTGAACGCTGCATTCACGGATGCGATATCGCAATCTTTCTCGGTTTCAACAGTGAGGTCGACGAGGGACACATTCGGTGTCGGCACGCGAATGGCGAGCCCGTCCAACTTGCCCTTGAGTTCCGGTATCACGAGATGCAGGGCTTTGGCCGCGCCGGTACTGGTCGGAATCATTGACATGCCGGCTGCGCGTGCGCGCCGAAGGTCCTTATGAGGAAGGTCGAGCAGTTGCTGATCGTTCGTGTAGGAATGAATCGTCGTCATGATCCCATGCTTGATCCCGAACGTCTCCAACAGGACTTTGGCGACAGGCGCCAGGCAGTTGGTCGTGCAGGAGGCGTTGGACACGATATGATGGGATTTAGGGTCAAACTTGTCGTCGTTCACGCCGAGCACGATGGTCACATCGGGATCTTTCGCCGGGGCCGAAATAATCACGTGCTTGGCGCCGGCGGATAAATGTTTACCCGCCGCCTCTCGGTCGGTAAACCGACCGGTCGATTCAATGACGACGTCGACATTCAGCGCCTTCCACGGCAGTTCTTTCGGATCTTTAATCGCGAGCACGGTGATGGGTTTTCCATCCACGAGGATCCGGTCTTCCTTGGCTTCTACACTGGCTGGAAGGGTGCCGTGCACCGAGTCGTACTTGAGCAGGTACGCAAGTGTCTTCGCGTCCGTCAGATCGTTGATGGCGACGATGTGAAGATCGCCGTCCCCCATCGACGCACGCAGCACGTTGCGCCCGATACGTCCAAATCCATTGATTCCAACACGAATGGCCATAGCGTCATCCTCTACATGCAAATATATTGGTTGAGTACACCCGGATGGTACAGCACGAACGGCGATAGTATCGACGCCTTCTCCTTCTTGTCAAGACGTAAGGATAGCGGCACAATGTCACAACAGCGAGGGCTGCTCGTGCGCGACAGCCTGTTCTTATGCTTCCCATTCCGGTACTTGGGTGAGAGTCCAATATGCAGTCGGATGCGCAGGGGGGTCATATGAGCGAGGCATTATCTGAACACGCGGCACAGGCGTTGGAGTGGCCTCGGCTGCTGGACCTTCTTGCGCAACATGCGCAATCGACGATCGGAATGGCTCGTTGCCGGTCTCTTCCCTTATCGGGCGACCTCGCGGAGGCGCGCCTGCATCAGCAAGAGACGACGGAAATGGTGAGCTTGCTGGAGGGGAGTGATCCGGTGCCGACCCTGTCATTTCCCGATATTCGCGAGCAACTGACTCGGTCCAGGAAGGGCGGAGTGCTTGAGCCCGGTGAATTGCGAGATTGCGCGATCGTGCTGATACTGATGACAGACGTGGGGCAATACGCGGACTCCCATACAGTCGAGACGCGAACTCTGGCGAAGGTTCTGGAACCGCTTCATGTGGCCAAGAGTCTGCAGTTCGTCATAAGGGCTATTGGAGGTGCCATCCAAACGGATGGGTCGATTAAAGATACGGCTTCGCCGGAACTGCGGCGTCTGACTCATCAGGCGCAGGAGCTCAAGCATGACATGCGGCAGCATCTCGAGCGGATCTTGCATTCCAAACGATATGAAGACGTGCTCCAAGAGTCGTATTTTGCGCAGCGAGAAGGGCGCTATGTCGTGCCGGTGAAGGCGGACATGCGGGGGAGAGTGCCCGGGATCGTGCACGATGTCTCGGCCAGCGGGGCAACCGTCTTTTTGGAACCTCGTGAGTTGGTCGAGCTGAACAACTCGATCAAAGTGGCGGATCTGGAGATTGAGCGGGAGGTGCAACGCATCTTGCGGGAGCTCAGCGGTTTGGTGGCCTCCAAAGCGGAAGAGATCGGCCAAGGGATCGGAGCGTTGACCGAATGCGATGTCATCCGGGCAAAGGCTGAAGTGAGTCGCCGGCTGAAGTGTAACCCTGTTGTGTTGAATGACCAGGGCCGCGTTGTCCTCAAGCAGGCGCGGCACCCGTTGCTCCTCATCGCGAAAGAGCACGTGGTGGCCAATGATATTCACATGGACGAAGCGATTCGTATTCTGGTGATCTCCGGGCCGAATACGGGAGGGAAAACCGTTACACTGAAGATTCTTGGGCTGTTCGCGCTCATGGTGCGGGCGGGATTGCATCTTCCGTGCGCTCCGGAATCCGAGATGGCACTGTTTACCAATCTCTACGCCGACATCGGTGATGCACAGGACTTGAGTCGCGACCTGTCCAGTTTTTCCGCTCACATGACCCATATGATCCGGCTTCTTGCCGAGAGCGCCGTCCCGCCGACGGTGAACGAACTCTCCGCGCCGCGCTCGCTTGTCCTCCTTGATGAGCCTGTGACCTCGACCGATCCCCAAGAAGGCGCGGCCTTGGCAGAGGCGCTCCTGTGCCGCCTGGCTGAAATGAACATGAAGGTGGTGGCAACGACGCATTATGGCGTGCTCAAAGAGCTGGCGCAGACGACTCCCGGTTTCGCGAACGCCAGTGTGGAATTCGACGTGGAGCACCTCGCGCCGACGTATCGATTGTTCGCCGGGATTCCGGGCGGTTCATCAGCCTTGGAGATCGCCGGCCGCCTCGGCATGGATGAACGTCTATTGAACGATGCGCGAAAGCGGCTGCGCCGCGACGATCAGCGGCTCGAGGAATTGATGGCCGATTTACAGCGGAAGCAACGCCAACTGGCCGAGGACAGCGCGCAGGCTCAGCGAGCGAGGCAGGAAGCCGAGCAAGCGGCTCGGGAAGCGCAATCGCTCCGAGCGCAATGGGAAGAGGCCGAACAGGAAGCCCGACGAGGGCTTAAGAAGAAACTTGGCGAACAGTTTCAACGTGCACGAGCAGAGGTTCAGGCGACCGTCGACTCCCTCAAGCGCGAGCAGAAGCTGATCAAGGCGAAGGAAACCAAAGAGCGCTTATACGAATTGGAGACGCGAACCAGAGAAGAACTCGCTCCGACCGGCAAGCCGATTCCACTTGAGCAGCTTGGGGTCGGCGACGCAGTGGAAATTACCGGCTTGGGTATGACGGGGAGTTTATTGGAAGCGCCACAAGGAAAAAAGCGGGTGCGCGTGAAAGTCGGAGAGGGTGAAATTTTAGCCAGCGTGTCGAACCTCCTTGGAATTGTGCCGGAACCAGACGTGACGGCAGGACGACCGACACCATCCGCTTCGAGTGCTCGTCGAGTCCCGACGAGTAACGGATTAGGGTTGGATGAACAAACGGTACTAGATGTGCGAGGGCAAGCCGCTGATGAGGCACTCGATCAAGTCGTGGCGGCGCTGGATCGAGCGACTCTGGATGGAGCACCGTACATGCGCATCATCCATGGTCACGGAACCGGTCGGCTCAAATCCGTCCTGCGCGAATATCTCAAAGCCTCGCCCTATGTCGCTGAGTTTCGCCCTGGCGATCGAGCCGAAGGAGGGGATGGAGTGACGGTAGCAAAGTTACGATGAAGGCGGTCAGCATGGTTTTGCCATCTCCCGAAACAACGATCGCACACACGACAGCAACGATGGTTTGAGTGAAAACTCAGTTGGGAAAGGACTTCCTTCATAGAGTCTTCAGATAATCCACCAGTCCATTCTTCTTCTTAGTTGGCCAGGGTAGTTCCGAATAGGTGGCTCTGGTTGCCGTTGGTACGTTGTCGCACATCGAACTTTGTTCCGATCCGCTCAACGTCCTGTTCCGAGAGCTGTTGCCGCTTTGACTTGATCGATGGGCACGGATATTTAGGCGGGGGATACGTGCTGAGCTAATTCTCAAACTAGTCGATGTGGCCAAGAAATTCTGTCCGGTTCTTAGGTCTCGCTCTGACGACGAAAGCCGAATCCATGATGACCGATCTGACGTCATGGTTGTCGCCGGTGAGAGCGTCTCATCAAAACGTTTCATCCCCATCCGGCTCATAGTGCGGCTCAGCGTTCATGTCGTGCCGCAACTTCGATAACTCGAAATACATACGGCGCCGCGCCCGGCTTTGATTGCCGAGCGGCCGGTGCTCGGCGATGCAGTGCCATGGGTTGTAGGATAGGCGTCGCGCGAACGCGATCTGCGCCGGTGAGTCAAACTTCTGCTGTGGGATGCGCAAGGTGGCCACCGAGATCCGGGGAGACAGTCGCTCAGGCCACATCACCGCATTGTTTTCGATCGGCATCAGATGAGGATCCGTCTGTAACTGCACGCGAATGTCCAGCTCGACATCGCCCTGATCGAGCGCGACGACCATGGCCTTCCGCAGGTAGTCATCAGGCGGCCGCAGTGGCAGGCGTGGGATTGGGGTTTTCGTGTTGGATGTCGGCCACACAGAATACTGCATCGCCTGCCCTTCGCCCAGCAGATAGGGCACACAACTGAAGTACGGGGCCTCGAAAGGACTACTCTGCGTTTTGATCCACAGTCCCTGCATGATGAAGTCCAACAGGTGGGGACGGTGAA
>CAZNBG010000152.1:0-3435 GCA_964570915.1 uncultured Nitrospira sp.
GGACCGGAAGGCCGGACCATTGCCTTCGTTCTTGCGCCCGCGTTCTGCCTTTCCAATGTCGACGGGCTTGATCCGCTTCGAACCCTGGTGCAACTCAATCAACGCCCCTTCGGCAAAATACTCGTCATCGCCACACAACTGAGCCTCCATCTCCATGTTGGGCATGTCCATCACTTTCTTGATGAAGTCTTCCGGCATGCGCACGTCGGTTTTTCGTTTTTTCGATTCTGCCGCTTCTTGGCGACCGAAGGCTTCCAGTCTATACCGCTTCGTGCGAAGGACGGCGCTCGCTCCGCAGGGATCCTTTTCCGGATCGGCACCGACACGGGTGGCCACGGACGCTTGCTGAAGGACTCTCTTCATGTCTTCTGGCGAATTGGCCTTTTCCATCGGAAATCGACCGGTCTCGAGCGCTTTGTGGGCCTCTTCTAACGACAGATTGACATCGATCGCCCACAACGATGCATTCCCTACCGCCAAGACTCCGATCAGCCCGAAAACCGGCACGAGTGTCATAGGTTTGCGAAGAATCATGCCGTCCCTTTGTTGTTCAGATGCAACGACTACAGCGCACGCGGCAAGAGAGATGAATGGCGGGCATTGTAGGGGAACTGTCCTTCCTTTGCAATTAGCCGACGAACCGGCTCCAGTTCACATACGGTTTGCGTTCATACAGAGCGTCGACGTGCACAGGAACCGAATAGCCGATCGACCGGAGAAGCTGGGTGACAAGTTTCAGCGGCAAGCCCACCACAGCCGTATAGTCACCGTCGATCCGCTCCACGAGGTCCCCGCCGCGACCTTGAATCGCATAGGCTCCGGCTTTGCCCAGCGATTCCTCCGTTGCGAGATAGCGTTCATAAACATGCTCGACGTCCGCTTTCATTTCCACTGTCGCTGTGGCGACATCCATTGATTCGATGCCTCGTTCACCGTGGCATAACGCAACAGCGGTATGAACATGATGTGCACGGCCGGCTAGACGTCCAAGCATGGCACGTGCGTCCTGAAGATCGATGGGTTTCCCCAAGAGCTCGCCGTCGAGGTCAATCACCGTATCGCTGCCGAGCACAAGGGCCTGTGGTCGCCGGCGAGCCACGGATCGTGCTTTTTCAAGGGCGAAGGACCTGACCTGTTCCAGGGGTGGCCGCCCGGCAGTCGGTCGCTCGTGAAAACTCGACGGGCAGACCTCGAAAGAAAGACCCAACAATGCCAGGAGTTCTTGACGGCGTGGAGAATTCGAGGCCAGAACTAGCTGCATCGTGACGCTGGAAGGCTCAACTCATCAAGAGATTCAGCGGGCGGAGATTCGATTCCCGCCTGTGCCCGGCCTTGAAAGTCCAGGAGAACATCGTCCAATTCTTCAGCAGAAGAAACCCGCACCATGCGCGCGCGAAGCGCGGCCGCATAGGCGAAACCTTTACAATACCAACCCAAATGTTTACGCATACGATAGAATTGTTGCTGGCCATAGAGCGCTTGGAACTGACGGGCATGATCGACCAGGATGGTGAAGCGCTCGTCCTGTGAGACCCCCGGCCCCAGATCTGAAGCACCTTGAGTCCCGTTCGATTCATGAGCCCGTTGCCGAACCTGTTCTTTGGAACGAAAGAACCATGGTGCGCCCAGCGCGGCGCGCCCGACCAACACTCCATCGACTCCTGTCTCACGGACTCGTGATACTACGTCTTCGGGGCTTTGAACATCGCCGTTCCCCAACAGCAACGTCCCGGTTGCCTTCGCCAACGTGGCTGCCTGTGCAATGGCCGACCAGTCCGCTGCCCCTCGATACATCTGTTTGAGCGTCCGTCCATGAAGCGAGATCACCGCAGGCTGTTCCATTAAGAGCAGTTCGAGCCAGGTTTCGACCGTGATTGAATCGTACCCAAGTCTGGTCTTGACGGAAAGTGGCAGTCGCCGTCGTTGGATGGGCGAGCGACTGCCACGCTGTCGAGTCAGACGCTCGAACGCGTCGACGCGCGACGACTTGAACCCTGCTTGTTCAAGGGTCTGTCCGCGCGCCCAGTCGTCGATGCCATGCTTGGCCGCCTGAATGATGGTGCGAGCCAGTTCGGGGGTGCGGATGAGCCCCGCACCTGAACCAGAAGATGCCACACTCTTCGAGGGACATCCCATGTTGATGTCGAGTCCATCGAAGCCCAATTCGCACACGGCATGTGCCGCCATGTAAAAAAGCTCCGGATCCTTCCCGTAGAGCTGCGCGATGATCGGCCGCTCGATCTCGCTATACAGCAGTGTCTCCAAGTGGATCTCCGACCCACGGCAGACGTCATACACATGTGTAAATTCCGTAAAGATGACATCCGGCTTGCCCTGACACGCGACGATGGATCGGAAACAGGCATCGGTCACTCCATCCATCGGCGACAGGCCAATGATTGGACGTGGGAGATTCAGCCAAAAGCTCATATCAGCTCACGTGTACTGAAAGATCAGGTTCGTTGGCAAACCGGTACGCCCGCCGAAGCTCCTCGGCTTCTTTTTCGACAATACTCTCCAGCTCAGGCGCAATCTCATGAACAAACTCCACAAACCGCTCCACCTTCAACAGGAAGAAGTCATAGGGCTCGCAGAACGGCCGTGGCTCGCGGAACCAGAATGTCACAAATCCGTCGAATGACGTCCCTCGCGCTCTGAGCCGACGACAAGATTCTACGAACATGTCTTCCAGGTCACCTCCCCAATGGAGGATCTCATGCGGAAGATAGGCGGACCGATAAAGGTCTAAATCTTGGAGGCGGATTGAGTCTTGGTCCCACTCCGCTCCGGACGGCTCGGCCTTCCTTGCCAGCACGCTCGCGTAATGATCGTAGGCCTCTTCCAGAACCTGCGTGCTGGGCGCCGTCCTTACTTGACTCTCGAATGAGAATTCGACGGTCGCACGCGTGCCATCTTCAACCTTGCTCATCCGTTCGAAGACAGACGCATAGCGTTGGGAGAATTTGATAAATTCATCGACGATCAAATCCACCGGTTTCGTGTCGACCTCCAAGGCAAGCCCCTTGAGGCTGGTGAGCTGTCGATGGGCCAGAATCTGGTCGAGCATCTCGAACAAAACAGATGGAATGGGCGCCGCATGCGCATCGATCCATGCTGGGAGAGCCCCATGGTTGCCCCCCCCTGACGATTGTAAAGCAAGGACACCGTGTGATTCGTGAATGGCCAAACCCGCGACGTGAATTTCCACAACACGGTCCAACGGGAATTCCCGAAGAAAGGTGTCGACAAATTCTGTGAGCGACATGGCTCGATACGCTCCAGAATAGCGAAACACCGTCCAGAGATGGCCGACATCCAACACCAGTCCGCAGGGTGATTGCTCGGTGACAACCCGAAAAAAGTCCGGGATAGACAGGGTTCCGGCAACAAAGTACGTGAGGGGCGGCATTTCCAGCAACATCAACGGCGTGCCGC
>CAZNBG010000152.1:3445-7219 GCA_964570915.1 uncultured Nitrospira sp.
GTCGAGGGCGGACTTGAAGGCCACCGATCGGTTCGGCGTGCCGCGATTGTCCAGACGGCACTGTTGAGCGAGAGGCCTTTGGGTCAGTCGTGTATTATCAGCCACGACTTCTGCGCTTAGTTGAGTATAGAGGGGAGGGAGGTAGGTCCCATAGTAATACCCGGCGAAGAATTTGGCCGCACATTCGTGATTGAACCACGCGCTCTGCAATACTTGAAGGTGTTCGATCGCTTCGCTAACGGCTTGTCCAAAAACCTTGGACTCCGTCACCCCAGGTTGGGTAACCCACAACCCTTCGCCATGATAGGCCAGCAAGCCGTTACCGACCTCCTTCTTGGCGGAGACCAGGGCCTTCGTAGTAGTGCGGAAGACTTCAAGATAAACAGGCGGGACTTGACGTTCTTGCAGTTTTCGCCGCAAGCTAGTGAGATCAGGGGAATGGATATCGACAGAAAGCCCAAGTCCGTGCACCGGAATCGCCCCGAGCCGGCGAAGGAATTCTTTATGGTAGAGCTCTGTAACCGCCATTTTTTCTTTCTCGACGGCAGCCAAAATCCGTACCTAGTGTATGCGGTAAAACCATTGAATGACAAGGCTTTCAACCTGTCATGGGAGCGAGAAACCTTCTGCTATACTTGGCATACGTTGCGGCGGCCAGGAGGGCAGATTCGTGAGAAAAGAGGGCTTGGCTGAGAAATGGCGGACACGGACAATCAACAGCCGAAGGCGCCGCATTGCGAGGTTACTCTGGTCGCACATATGATGACACCTGGTGTAGTTCAGATTCCAGGGGACGTATCGGTCACTGAAGCAGCGTCGCTGCTGGAACGTGAACGGATGCCCTGTCTCCTCGTCAAGGACACGGAGTCTCGTTTTGGACTCATGACGCCGACCGATATCGTGAAGAAAGTCGTGGCACAGGGTCTTGAACCGGATGACATCGAAGTACGGACAATCATGACACGACCCGTTCAATTTATCGAATACGATCGAGCGATGGATGAAGCCTCTGCACTGATGATGTCGACAGGAACACCGATCCTCATCGTCACCAAACAAGATCAACCGGTCGGCGTCCTCACTGCACGAGACCTTGTCCTTTTACCGAAACGATGCGCGACAAACATCTCGGCGACGATCAGCATTATGGATGGAGACCACGTGGGAGCTGAGCATCGGGTCGCCATCACACAACTCAGTCATGCCGGCGCTACCGTAGAGTCTCTCGCAGTGCTGCTGCCCGGAACCAAAGTCATCTTGAGTTTTTGCCTCTCTGAGACGATGAGTCCCCTGACCATCCGAGGGACTGTGTTGAATAACACAACCCTTGAGCACCTGCCCGGCACGATCCGTTCCATCTCGGCCGTACGTCCGGGCGTCGAGGTCCAATTTATTGATCTCTCCCCCGCGGATCAGTCCAGGATCAAAGCCTGGGTGCTCACGAACCTGCCTCAATCGTCCAGCCTGTCCTAACGACTCAAGATCTCATCAATCTTTGACCAACGCCTCTTCCATTGGTAGAATTTTCGATGTCACTCACCATAAAAAGGATGGCTATGAATACAACTGGTAAGCCTTCGCAGGTTCGAGCGCGTCCCGCCTTGTCGCGAGACGAAATCCTTCATCAAATCAGTGCTCTTCTGGACCGTCCGGATGACGACTTGCATGCTGCCCTTATGAGGGAGCTCCTGACCGGACTGTTGAAACTTCATGATGCGCACCTAGATCTTCTGGATGTGAAAATCGTGAACCGTGCGGTCAAGGAATTGCGTCATGCATTTGGCGTCTTCCACAACTATCGGAATCGGCAGAAAGTCAGCATTTTTGGCTCTGCACGGACCCACTCCGATGATCCCAATTACCAATTAGCCCACCAGTTTGCCCAGGCCATTGTGCGAGAGGGCTTCATGGTCATCACCGGAGGGGCGGATGGGATCATGCGCGCCGCTCAAGAAGGCGCCGGACGTGAAAACAGCTTTGGCGTCAATATCATGTTGCCGTTTGAGCAAGGCCCCAATTCCACCATCGCCGATGATCCGAAGTTGATCACCTTCAAATACTTCTTTACCCGCAAGTTGATGTTTCAGAAGGAAGCCAACGCCATCGCGCTGTTCCCCGGGGGGTTCGGCACGCATGATGAGGGCTTTGAAATTCTCACGCTGGCCCAAACCGGCAAGAGTGATCCTGGGCCGATCGTCTGTCTTCAGGCTCCCGGCTGCGATTATTGGGATGACTGGGCGACCTTTGTCACGAGGCAACTTCTGAAGCGGAACCTGATCAATGAAGAAGACATGAGTCTCTTTACAATCGTGACTTCAGCGGAAGCGGCTGTCAGTCATATTCTGCGATTCTACCGACGCTACCATTCTTTACGGTTTGTGGGACGACAGCTTGTGATGCGACTCAGACACACCATCTCTCTTGAGCAACTCGAACAGGTCCGAAACCAATTCGGCGATCTCCTATCCGACGGCACATTTGAACTGCGAGGCTCTCTTGAGGAAGAGCTCGATGAACCAGCCCTGCGCGACTTTCAGCGACTCGTGTTCAATTTTAACCGACGCAGCGCCGGCCGACTTCGGCAGCTGATCAATCATCTGAACGAGCTGTGATCCTATCTGTTCCTGGAGTAGGACCGGAAAGACGCCTTTTAGTCCTAGGCTGGGCATGCTATCCTCTTTCATCGTTATGGGTAACGTATCTTCCGCCCCTCCATTCCATGATGCTCCGGATATTGTCCTATATCACGCCGATTGTTCGGACGGTTTCGGTGCGGCTTGGGCTCTCTGGAAACAATTTCCGAGCGCCAGCTTTTTGCCCGTAAAACATGGCCACCCTCCCCCACCCGACCTGAAGGATCGCCGGGTCGTGATTGTTGACTTCAGCTATGCTCGATCGATACTCGAGGCAATGGTCTCCGAAACGAAAGAACTGTTGATTCTGGACCACCATATCACCGCGGAGCGGATCTTAGACGGATTTCCGAATGCGTATTTCGATCAAACGAAGTCCGGTGCCGTCCTGAGCTGGGAATGGGCTCATGGCACGACCGCTCCATGGCTGCTTCAGTATATTCAAGACAAAGATCTATGGACCTGGGCCTTGCCGGGAAGTCGAGAAATCAACGCGGCGCTGGCTTCCTATCCATTCGACTTCACGGTGTGGGACCGCTTTTCTCAGTCGACGCTCGAGCAGGAGGGTCGAGCCATCTTGCGTTACGAACATGAACTGGTCGGCAAACTCGCCGCACAGGCAGCTATGGTGGAATTCGAGGGTGTCGTCGTTCCCTCTGTGCAAAGTGCGATCCTGACAAGCCAGATCGGCGAGCAGCTGTCGCCCCATCATCCCTTTTGTCTGATCTGGCATGATCGCGACGGTCGTCGCTATTTCAGCATGCGATCCCGAGCCGACGGCACGGATGTCGGTACCATTGCCGCTTCATTCGGAGGCGGCGGCCATACCCATGCAGCGGGATTCTCCGTTCCGCTAGAGAGCGACGGACGGCCTCCTGCCGATATCGGATTACCTCGTCTGATCACCAGTCACCGCCGAACTCCATAACCACGGACTACCGTGATTCCGCTTCACGACGATAATCCGACCCAACTGACACCCATTGCCACGATGATCTTCATCGGCGTCTGTGTCGCGGTGTTTCTCTATCAAGTGAATCTTCCTCAAGAGCCGGCCGAGCTATTCGCATTTCAATACGGCGCCATCCCTTCCGTCATCTTCGGCCATGCCTCACTTCCTGAGGAAGCCAGAGTCGGTTTT
>CAZNBG010000153.1:0-7180 GCA_964570915.1 uncultured Nitrospira sp.
TCCGGAACTTCGCGTTCGCAATCTCGACGAACTGCCTGAGCAATTCGACCTGTTCTTGATGAATCTGGATGGCCTTGTGCGCAAAAAATAGGTCGTAGTAGGCCTCCTTGAGGCGAGCGATCAGTTCCCTTTCTTTCCCATGGAGAAGCTGTTCCGTCATTTCGGCCGACCGGCTCGCTATTTCGCTCTTCAGAGCTAGTTTGCCGGGGAACGGGAGATTCTGCGAAAGGCCGACAATGCTGTTCTGCGCCTGCGTGACGTTGAACGTCTGCGGAACATTCCACAAGTGCACGGACAGCGTGGGATCATCCAGCGATCGAGCTTGCACAATCCGTTGCGAGGCGGCTTCCCATTGCTTGCGCGCCGCCACAAGTTCCGGATTTCTGGCTAAGGCTTCCGGAATCAAATCTGGTAACGCCAAGGACGATTGTGCAGCCTGATCGGCGGCATCGGCGACATGGCGTCCATCTGCCGCGAAGATCACACTCACGACCGTTATGATCGGCAACAATGATCGAATTGAACGAGTCATGGGATGGTCCTCCCCAGAGCTTGCCTGCCCGCAGCTCAGGCTTTCGTCCCGCTACAGAGGAAACGGCGGAATGAGCTCAGCTCGGAGCCGGGCAACTAACGCAACGATGTCACGATAGAAGGAAGAACCGGGAAGATCAGATTCGAAGCACTGTGCTCGCGAGAGACTGATGCGGAGAAGAGCTCGATCCAAACGAGTGGAAAGGGGAGAAGAGATATTGAAATTGGTCGCTCGCAACTGGACGTGCAGTCAGCGCCTGGTCTACCGCTGACCAATGATGGTCCAGGTACAACGAAGACGACTGTGGGGATGACTCGACACCCAGAGTTTTGAAGGCATCGCATAGCTGCCGAACCGGCTCCTCTACGGGAGTTGAACAGCCGTTGGCCATTGAGGCATCGGTGGTCCCTGACAGCGGCAGGAGGCAGGCGTATGCATTAAAACTGAATGCCAGCAGGAACACGACGATCGTCGCGGCGAGAAAAGAACGGGAGTGACGGACATTGACACGCATGGAATGAGTCTATGCTTCTATCAATTTAACGTCAACGGTATTCCTCACGAAATGTTACAGGTTGAGCCGCCGCAGCCGAAGCGCATTGGCGATGACCGACACGGAGCTGAATGTCATGGCGGCGCTGGCGATCATGGGGCTCAACAGGACTCCAACGAACGGATAGAGAATCCCGGCGGCAATGGGGACGCCCAGCGAGTTATAGACGAATGCAAAAAACAGATTTTGCCGGATGTTCTTCATCGTCCCGCGGCTCAACCGACGAGCGCGCGCGATGGCTCGGAGATCGCCTTTGACCAGCGTGACGCCCGCGCTTTCTATCGCGACGTCCGTGCCCGTCCCCATGGCGATACCTACGTGTGCCTGTGCTAGGGCCGGCGCGTCGTTGATTCCGTCTCCCGCCATGGCCACGATATGGCCATCTGTCTGCAACCGTTTGATGACCGCTGCCTTTTGCTCGGGCAAGACATCCGCCTGTACTTCGTCGATATGGAGCCGTCGCGCCACGGCCTCGGCTGTCATTCGATTGTCCCCGGTCAGCATCACGAGCCGCAGCCCTTCCCGATGCAGCACATCGATGGCTTCCGGCGTGGTGGACTTGATTGGGTCAGCCACGCCCAGCAATCCTGCCGGCTTCCCATCGATGGCGGCGAACATGACCGTCTGCCCCTCCTGCCTCAGCGGCTCAGCTTGCGACAATAACGATTCCGTCTCGACGTTCAATCCGTTGAGAAACGGCACCGTGCCCACGGCAACCATGTGATCCTCAACGGTACCCGTGACTCCTTTTCCCGTCAGTGAACGAAAACCCTGGGCCTTAGCGGGTGCGATTCCCTTCTCCCGCGCGCCGGACACGATGGCTGCCGCCAAGGGGTGCTCGCTGTTCTGCTCGAGCCCGGCCGCCAACCGAAGGAGATCGGCCTCAGCGAAACCGGAAGCCGGAGCGACGGTTATCAAACGCGGTTTGCCTTCCGTGAGCGTGCCGGTCTTATCCACGACGAGGACATTCACCTTAGCCAAGATTTCCAATGCTTCGGCATTACGAATCAGTACACCTGCCGTCGCGCCACGGCCGGTTCCCACCATGATCGACATGGGCGTCGCGAGTCCCAACGCACAAGGGCAGGCGATGATCAAGACGGCGACCGCGTTGAGCAAGGCATACGCCATGCGAGGTTCGGGGCCATAGAGGGCCCAGATGACGAACGTGACGGCGGCGACCAGAATCACTATCGGCACGAAATATCCCGCCACAACATCGGCTAACCGTTGAATCGGAGCCCGCGTACGCTGTGCCTCACTGACCATTCGGACGATTTGCGACAGCAGCGTTTCGCGACCGATTCGTTCCGCGCGCATCGCGAAACTGCCTGTTCCATTGACCGTTGCCCCGACGACTTTGTGGCCGGGCTGCTTTTCCACGGGAAGCGACTCACCGGTGACCATGGATTCGTCGACAGCGCTGCTCCCTTCGATCACCACGCCGTCTACAGGAATTTTTTCGCCGGGCCGGACTCGTAACCGATCACCGACCTGCACCTGCTCCAAAGGAATATCGTCTTCATGATTATCGGAACGGACCACTCGAGCCATTTTTGGCGCAAGCCCCAGCAGCGCCTTGAGGGCGCTGCTCGTGCGGCTTCGGGCCCGCAGTTCCAACACTTGCCCCAATAAGACCAGTGCCACGATGGCGACCGCCGGTTCGAAATAGACGGCAAGTTCGCCCCCATGGACACGGAATGAGTCGGGAAACAGTCCAGGCACAACTGTGGCAGCAACGCTGTACACATAGGCGGCACCGGTGCCGAGACCAATCAACGTAAACATATTGAGATGGCGATTGGCGATCGAGGTCCATGCGCGCTCGAACAATGGCCAACCGATCCAGAGCACAACCGGAGTTGCCAAGATGAGTTGGAACCAGGCCAGTGCCGATCCAGAGAAGAGTTGTTGTAGCGGCCGGCCCGGCAGCATGTCTGAAATCATCAATCCAAGAATAGGTGAGCCGAGGACCACGCTCTGCCAAAATCGGCGGGTCATGTCGACCAGCTCAGGATTAACCTCCTCCGCGACTACCGTGCGCGACTCCAACGCCATCCCGCAAATCGGACAGCTGCCGGGTTCGGCTTGCACAATCTCCGGATGCATGGGGCACGTATATTCGGTTCTGGTCGACTGAGCAGTCACGTCGGCCGGCTCCAGCGCCATCCCGCATATGGGACAGGCACCGGGCTTGGTTTCCAAAATCTCGGGGTCCATTGGACAGACGTACTTGACGCCACCCTCGGCTGGAACGGGCACCGGCTTTGGTATTCGCTGTTCGGGTGGAGTCAGATAATACTCAGGATCTGTGCGAAATTTTTCGAGACACCTGATGGCACAGAAGTAATATGTCTTACCACGATACCCATACGAACCTGCTGCGGTGGACCGCTGAACCGTCATGCCGCATACGGGATCGATTTCACCCTGCGGGGCTTGGCTCATCATGGGAAGCGATTTCCTCGGAGCGGGCATCGTGATCACATTCAGAGGTTTTTTGTTGAGTGCCGCTTCGGGATCTGCACGGAATCGTTCCAGACAAGAAACGGCACAGAAATAATAGGTCGCCCCCTGATACTCGTGGTGGCCCGCCGCCTTGGCCGGATCGACCGTCATCCCGCAGATCGGGTCGATCGCAGATATATCGCGACCATGCCCAGGAGAATGGGATGTTGACATGTGCTCATTCATGCGGTGACCTTCTGCGTGCGTCCTCCCGCAACAGCTACTCAATGATCCATTGGTCATGTGTCCGTCTCCTTTCATCTTATCCGGTACGGTCCCGCAATGTCCCGTGCAGAATGATAGACGGAGTCGGCCACGAAATATTACAGAGAGACCGACGGATGGGAAGAAGACATTGAAAAGAATGAGGAAACCAAGGGGAAGATGCTCAAGTAAACCCGGTGACTATCCACAGGTACAATTGAGACAACCATGCTTGCTACAGATCCCGCAAACGTCTTCCAGGGACGTGCGGAGAGATTGGCGAGCTCTATGCAAGCGAACCATCAGATTGTTCCGCGATATCTTCAACTGCTTTGCCACGAGTGCCGGCGATTCGCCATTGAGATCGATGCGTTTGATCAGGTCCGCATAGCTCCCACGGAGGGTCGGAAGGAGGCCGTGAAGGCAGGCACACGCCGTTGTCTTGACCTCATCCGGAGGCGGTTCCTGATGGTTGCCGGAAATGGTCCATTCCTCCAGTAAGGCCTGATTACGGCGACCTTCGGCTCCCTGGGAACGATAATAATCGATGATCGTATGGCGAAGGATGCGGTAGAACCAGGCGAGCACACTTTCTTTGTTGTGCAATGAACGGGAATGCTCGACGGCTCGGGTGAAGCTTTGTTGAAGGATATCCTCCGCCATGGCTTGATCGCCGACTCGACGTCGAACAAACTGCCTGAAGGCCGACTCGTGTTCAAGCAGTCGGTGAATGATTCCGTTCTTCCTTTCCTCTTCCATCGTAATTCCCAATTCGTCGCCGATTACTTCTTCGCATCCGCCTCGAGAATGCTCCGGATGATCGTGACGACATTCTCGGGAACCATATTGGCGCCATCCACTTTGATATTGCCATCCAGCAGGAGTGACGGCGTAGACGACACCTTGATCCGTTCGCCCCATCGACGCCCGTCTTCAAACAGTTTGGCCGGCTTTCCGCTTTCCAGTCCTGCTTCGAACATCGCCACGTCCAAGCCGACCTCCTTGATCAGCAGTGAACGGATCGAACGATCCAGAACACCATCGAGCTTATCCTTATGAATGGTGCGAAACAAAACTGTCTTCATGCGGTCTCCCTTGCCCATCAGCTTGGCTTGCTCGTACATATCAAAGGCGGTAGGGAGCTTTCCCGGAATGACGGGAAACCCGACCATGGTAACCTCGACCTTGCTCCCGAATTCTTTCAGGAGCAAAGGCACCCCGGTTTCCTCGAAGTGATGGCAATGCGGGCAGTAGAAGTCGGCAAACTCAATCACCCGAACCTTACCCGGCTGATGAGTCGAGGGTTCTTCGGCGAGTATTTCGAACTTGCCTTTCAATTCCGGGTTGGCGGCATGCGCACCGAAGGGGACAGTCAACAGCCCGATCATTCCCACTATTGCAAATACAAGTTTCCACAGCGACGTCATCCGACCGTTCATCTCATACTCCTTTCACAGACAAGGGACCGTCGTCCATTATAGCGGATGGAGCGCCTCCTTGCGCTTTGTTATAATACAGGGATGAGGACGCTGCGTTATGTGTGTGTCATCTCCATATCGGTTCTCCTTTCCGGCTGTGCATTGACCGGTAAGCAAACTGATACTCTACCCTCTGGATCGCCTCAAATCAGTTACGCTCAGGTTAAATCAACTCCGGAATCGTACGGTGGACAGTCGGTCACATTTGGAGGGAAGGTGTTGGCAGCAAGGAGGCTCAAGGAAGGAACCAGAATTGAGATCCTGCAACTCCCACTTGCTGCGTCCCTCCAGCCAACGACAGATCTCAGCAAATCCGAAGGTCGTTTCGTTGCCATGCAGAAAGAGTTTTTGGATCCTGCGACGGTGCCACCCGGCACGTTTGTCACGATTACCGGAGAGATGGCCGGTTCTGTTACCTTGCCGCTTGATGAAATGCAATACAGCTATCCGGTCGTGCGCATCAACAATCTGCGCGTCTGGAACGACAACGAGAATGAAGCGCCTCACCTTCGCCCCTATCCCTACATGGGTCACCGCCCCTATTGGTCCCCCTACTGGAGTCCCTGGCCGTACTATTGGTAAGACGGTCGGCGCCCGTGGTTCACCTTCCCCATCTTTCTCAACTCCCGGCAGTTTTGTTCCCATGATGGTGCGCACGAATAGGCATTCAAGTAGATTGAACTTGGTACGCTAGATTTTATACAATCTGAAACCATGGTTACTTCAAGCAGCCGTATACGAGAACGTTCCAACCTCAGTTCATCCATCGTGGCCGCACTTAAGAATCAGATCATTCATTGGCACTACCCGCCGGAACATCGATTGACCGAAGCCGAACTCTGCAAGGAATTCGGCGTGAGTCGAAGTCCGGTGCGCGAAGCGCTCCGCATGCTGGCATCCGAAGGATTCGTCAAGAAATTGCCGAATCGGGCCTATGTCGTCAGACAGTACAACCTCGGTGAGATCGAGGAGCTCTATGATCTTCGCCTGGCGTTGGAACTCTATACCGTCGAACGTTTAGCGACAAAGGGTCCTCTCCACAGAAGCGATACGGAGAATATCAATAAACTCAAGAACACATGGACTGAGTTGTTGAATGGATCCGCCCAAAAGGCCGATGAACTCGCCAGACTGGACACCCTGTTTCACGAGACACTCGCCCATGCGTTAGGAAACAAACCTCTCTTGCAGCACCTCCGCACCATTAATGAGCGTTTGATGCTTTTTCGAATGATCGATCTCGACAAATCGGATCGAGCGGAAAGCACATGCCGTCAGCATCTCCGAATCCTGAAATGCATCGCGGCCAGAGATGCTCCGGGAGCACGGGCCGCGATGCAACGAAACATCGAAGAGGGACGAAACAATGTTCACACCGCGATTAAGGACGCGCTGGCTAAAGCGTATTCATTGAGAGCCTAACGAACGCTATCTCATCTCGCCGGGCAATGGAGTGCCACTCATGCATGTCCACGCCCTTTCCGTCGGCATTCAGGTCCCGACCTATCATTTCAACGGGACCGTGCATAGCGTCTTCCGCCAGGCCTGCAACATACGACTCGAGCCGCACGGCCTGCTGACTCTTCTTCCTTCCGAGAAAGCCAATGTTCCTCAGGGTATTCGCTTGAATACCTCGACTCGGCCTGTCTTCTCGGACCTCCCCCGAGTCGGCCAACCGGTCGCCTGCCGGGGAGGTATTCTCCGCGCCAGCGGACTCGATTTTTCTGTTGACCTGAGACTCGCACGTCCTTGGCACATCGATCTCCAAGACATGCACCTCGATCTGCGTCAACATGCCCAATCCCACTCCTGGGCGATCGCCTGGTCGGAATTGAAAGTTGCTCGCCGTCGGAGCGGCCTATCGGGAGTTCTGGGGATGGTATCTCCCTCGAATATGGAGTTGGA
>CAZNBG010000154.1:0-7150 GCA_964570915.1 uncultured Nitrospira sp.
TGAATGCTGGAGCGCGGGCCCAATCAGCAATGCGGCGACTCCGACGCCGGCGATCAGCGGGGCAATGGGCACACCGAGCGTCTGAAGGGCAATCATTGCGGTAAAGAGCATCACCACGATCTTGACGATGCGGACGAGGAGCAGACGCACCGGCGGATCAAGGGTTTGCCGCTCAAGCGCCCGCTGTGCAAAATTTCCAGCCCAGCGAGACGCCACGATCCCGACGACGAAGATTCCTACCGCAACCGCGGCCTGCAACCCATACTGCACCGCATACTGCGTGAGCGTATCAACGACATTCATAGAAATCCGCTTTCGTTAACGGCCAAAAATCCCTTTGAGCAGCTCTTGCCCCTCTTTCTTCAAGTCTTCTGGTTTGGTCGTGCCTTTGAGCAATCCCCCCACAGTTTCTTCCACTTTCTGCTTCACCTGTTCCTGTACTTTCCCGGTGACGCCCTTGAGATCAACTCCATACGACGGTGCTTGCGCAGTGCCGGTAATCATGAGCGGAAGGCTCAATCGGCCGTCTTTCAACGCGATCTTGACGACAGGAGACGCCCCGGCGACCTTCTGACTCAACTCCTGTGACAGGTTGAGATTCACGAGTAGATTCAATCGCTGATCGAATCCGATGGTCCCCCCGCCGGTCGCCTGAAAATCATGGCTGTCCATCAGGAGACGCTGGACGTTGATGATCCCCTGCTTAATGGCGAGATCCGTTTCGATCGTCGAAAACGCGGTCGCTTTGGTATCGCCGAGTGACATGCCGACCACCCTAAGGGCGGAGAGGGCTTCCTGAAGCAGATTCACTTCCTCTATCTTCCCATCCTTCACCGCCATGTGACCGGTTCCTTCCAAGGCCTTTGTGAGGTCCGGCATGGAGAATCCCTGGCCTTGCAGCGAAAGATCGGCGCCCGCTGTGCCGCTGACAGAGATCGGCGTCTCTGCGACGGCGTTGAGCGCCGGACCAAGCTGTATGCCCTGAACCGCGCCCCCCCCTTTGAAAGGCGGCGCATCGGACCCGGCGATCAGTTTGCCCTGCCCTTTCACCTGGCCGTCGAACAGTTGGAACGACAGGGCATTCAGCTTGGCTTCTTGTCCCCTCACTTCCGCCACGATCTGAAGATTCTTAATATCGACCGGCTTTTTGAGCGGGAGTGCGACCGGGAGGTTCGCCGTATTGATCACCAGTGACGTGATGTTGATGTTGGCGTCATTTCCGGCGGCTTTGCCGGTAATGGTAAAGTCCGTCTTTCCGACACCGAGTTGGAAATCGATCGCGTCGATGTCCATCGACTCTTTCAAGGGACCGAATGTCCCGTCGAGCTTCACCGGCATGTTGAAGGGCTGCACGAGGGTGAGGAAATGCACGTTTGGAGTTTGACCGAGTCGAACATCGCGAAGAAGCACCTCCATATCCTGCAGCACATACTCAACCGGCTTGGCGGCTGACAGATCGCGATACGTTATTTTCCCGCCGTCAATTGACACACGATCCACGGCCAACAACGCGAGAATTTTGAGCGGACCCTCTGTCGAAGGAATCGGGGCACGCGAGGGCGTTTCAGGCACCGGCACCCCCTTGCGGCCGATTGTTGACGCATTCAGGACGCCTTTCTTGTTTTTGATCACCGTGATGACGGGATCGCGAAGCGTGACTTCTTCCACCTCGACCTTGCCGCTCAGCAACGGCATCAATTTCACACCGACATCCAACGAAGAGAGCGACGCAAAGGGACCTGAACCGAAGGATGGATCATCCAGCACGGCGAACCCGGCCACGCGTGCGCCGATCCTCGGCCAGATCGTCAAGCGGATGTCTTGCAATTGCACCTTACGATTGAGGGCGTCTTCGATGAGCGGCTTGTACCGGTCTTGATACTTGTTGAGATCGACGAGGAAGGGCAGCGCGAACACCACGCCGACGAGGAGAACGACTAGGACGAGCAAGCCTATCAGGATTTTCATCTTGATCGCCTCCAGTTAAAAATTGAGTATATAAACGTATTCCAGGTGAGTCAAACGAAGAGGTCGTTGCTCCCTCAGCCACCGCATTTGGCGAGGGTCTTAGGAGGAACGCAACGAGGTGGTCGACGACTTCCTGCTGGCTTCCGAGCCGTTATGCGTGACCACGTCCTGTTTTTGAAGAAGCGAGATCCTGGCTGGCAACACGCAATCGCCAAGGCAACTAGTGTCCATTTCTCCAGGCATAGACAAGTGTCGACAGAGTCGTCACTGTTACCGTCCCTCGCCTTGCTGAAGAAGGGAAACTCTATCGCTATCTTTGTGTGAGCTTGGAAACTCGTGGGCGCCAGGTGGGAGAAGTGACCTTACTTCCGATCCACGAGTTTTTGAACAATCGTTGGGACAAAACCTACTCGTAGCTTCACGCCTCTTGTTCATCTCAGGTGAAAAAGAACATATATAAGTGGTTTCAGACACTGAGCTTGTCCTGAAACAACATCGGGACGATATCCTTTTCCTGGTCCACATGTACATATGACAATGGGTTTGTCATTCGTGGCCGCCGTGCAGTTGACTTTGCTTGTGCCTGGTGATTAGGGTCAATCTTGAACATCGATCACGTGAAGGAGGTGGCCTCATGCTGATTCAGGTCAATACGGACAATACTATCCACGGGCGAGAAGCGATCGTGGCCCTGGCTCACACCAGTATCGAGGGAGCGGTCGGTCGATATCGCGATCGGATTACCCGCGTCGAGACACATCTCAGTGACACCAACAGTCACAAAACGAAGGGCGACGATATCCGGTGTGTGCTCGAAGCCAGACTGGCCGGTCACCAGCCCATCGCCGTCAGTCATCAGGCACCAACCGTCGAGCTGGCACTCAGCGGAGCTGCGGACAAACTCGAACGGTCGATCGAGAGCACGCTCGGCCGGCTCAAAGAGCGATAACTCGGCAAGAGCCCATCTTTCCTATCGTTTGTGTCCACAAAAGAAGAGGAATGACTCGGTCTGGTCATCTCGTCCGTGAACGTGAGCCGGAGGACTTGTCGCTTCCAAGGCGGTAAACGGTTCTAAGATGATGAAGGAATGCCGGCTGCCTTTCGGGACCACCCACGAATCACCGGCAGCAAGCAGTACCGACCGGACTTCGAAATCAAGTTCCGCTCGCCCGTTGATGACATATCCCACGGTTTCATACTCCCTCGCGCTCGACTCTTTTTGCTATCCCGGCTGGAGATCCTCCCATAGCCGCATCGAGATCGATTTGCCGGAAGCTAGATCAGGACAGGGACTGTAGAAAAATCAGGGGGCGGTAAGAGGGAAGCGAGACGAGGGTGCGTATGGGTGTACAGGCACGTCTCGACTAGCCGATAGGAATATGAGACTGGGCTCACATCACCGGCAGGTGAAATGGCAGTACTCGATGGGACCTGAAGGAGCGCTCAAGGCTATCCCGATCGTGTGACGATCGTAGCCGACCTCTTCCAAATCGGTTTGTGCGTCGGTCAGTTCTTCTTCCGTCAGGTAGGCTACAGTGTCATGAATTCCATTGGCTTTCAGTGAGCGCAAGATCGCGCCCAACGCGTCACGTTCTTCCGGCGGGATGTTGGTCCCTAACGGAAAGTCGAGCTGCCGACGATAGGGACTTTCAAACGTGTTGTTCAACGTCCGTATGGTTTTCAGTACGAGCCGATCTTGCTCCCACGGTTGCAGTTTCGGTCCTGCAGACGGATGGGTGGCCAGCAGATCCATCAGCGTGATCACATTGGTATGCAACGACCGCCCCACGAAGTCACGTTGCGCTTCGAGCGTCGTCTGCTTGATTCCTATATGCTTGGCCACGGCCTCGATCAGCGCAAAATTGATCATGAAGCTGTATTGGCCTCCAAACTGGCCATAGCAAGGTTTTTCGGGATCGTTCAGGACATTCATGTCGGCGGTGCCTGCATCGAACGCACTCATTCCGATGGCGTTCGGAGCCAGGAGCCGCTTGGCCTCTTTCAGCGTTGCGAACGCACCGACATTCACGGGGACGAGGACGTCGTGGTCGATGGGCTGCAGAAATTCCACAATCGTCTTCCGATAGGGCACATCTTTCCATTCAACCTTGCGGTACTCCTTTTCCCAGACCAATTCATCGAGGAAGGGAGGGAATGTCTTGAGCGCATCGAGATCCTTGTCCTGAAAAGCCCGCACGAACGTCGACCAATCCTGAATCGTGGCATGGAGCGACTCGCTGAGGTTGGGGCGGATAAACTCTTCTTCCACTTCGCCGCCGTGCTTCGCCAACAACTTCGTCGGCAAATCGTTCCACAGTTCATTACAGATAATGCGGTCGACGCTTCCTTCGGCGATTCCCGCCATGTCCTCGATTGACCCGCGATAGGTATCGATACGATCCCGATGGGCTGCCAGATCCGGATGCGCCAGAGCCCCATCCAACACCGCTTGCTGCCAATCAACCATGACATATCGCACGCGTGGATAGATCGTGCCAGGTGCATCGAGCGCCTTGAGATGGCTGAGGAAGCACGCGGCAAGATTTCCGTTCCCGGGCCCCAGTTCCAGGACCGTCAAAGGTGATGCCTGATCCGGTATCCCATCGGCAGGGGACCGTTGACCATTTCCAGCCTTGTCGCGTGTCGTGACGCGCTCGAAATAATCGGCTGCCAGCGCATGCGCGAGACGGAAATCCGCCGACGCGAAGGTCTGATAATAGGATCGGAGTTTGTCCCCCCGCAGTCCATAGAAGAGCTGGTTGAGATGGGTTTGCCACTGATCGAGCGGCTTATAGTCGCCGATCAGCTGGGGAAGCGCATCAGCATCTTGTAACATGTCTTGCGATCACCCGTAATTGGTATGATAACTGGGTTGTACGGTGGGCGAAATCCTAACAGATGGCTTGAAAACGCCGCAATGGGCAATTCGCTCGATGGTTGATTGACAGTGTCGGTTCAAGAGGTGTAGCAGACAGTGATGTGGAACCACGCGCTTCGTCTCGGCGGAATCGTCATAGCGGGAACCTTCCTCTGGTCCCACGCCACTGTCGCTGAAGATCTGCCACTGATCGAAAACGTCCCGATGTCCGAGTTCCAAAACCGCTCACAGGACGTGAAGGCCTATGATTTCGACGCGCCTCCGCAGGGCATGTTCCGCTCGATTACCATGGCAGAGGGGTTTGAAGAGCAACTGAGCTGGCGCCAGACCCACGAAATCGTACCGGTCAAACCGACCGAACAGTTTATCAGCGACATACCTGCCGTTTTCATCGTGTTCTCACTGCATCAACATTATCAGTCTTTCACCGCGTTTGGCCGTTGCACCCGCGAGACGGTGCCCGATACCGTGCCGGGAACGATTGTCAGTGAGGATGCCATGCGCATCGCCTTGGAGGATGACAGCGGCTATCTTAAATTGTCGACCCCGCACGGAGGCTGGAAATCCGGCCGATACAAAGTGGAGATTCATATAGGCGAGCAAGTCAATGAGACGAGCCTCATGGGCACGATGCGTTTCACCGTCGTGGCATCCGGTGGGTAGTTGTGTCGGGTATCATACATCAGGCCTATCGCCGTCTCGCGTTTGACCCTCCCTTTGACGTTCCGTTAGAATGCGCGCCTGAATAACCGACTCTCCGGCCGTTCCTGGAGTTTTTGTGGATTATGACACCGCCATCCCGCCCTTGGGCCTCAGTGATCATCCCGATCAAGGATGAACGAGACAACCTGTCTCCCCTCATCACCGGTCTCTTAAAAGTCATGGATGCTTATGAACTGTCGCGCTCCCGCTCGTATGAGATCCTTTTTGTGGACGACGGCAGCAGCGACGGCAGCAGCGACGAGTTGGACCGATTGGCGCGCGAACATTCCAACGTGCGGGTGTTCCACTTCGACCGGAATTACGGTAAGACCTGTGCACTGCAAGCCGGTTTTCATCAGTCGTCCGGAGAGATCATTATCCAGATCGACGGCGATCTCCAGCAAGACAGCGAAGACATCCTGAAACTCCTCCCGTATACCGCATCCCACGACGTGGTCTGTGGTTGGAGGCAACAACGGCAGGACGGCCTGGTGAAGAAACTTTCGTCGTTGATTGCGAATCGCGTGCGGAATATCTTTACCCATGACGGCGTGCACGACACGGGTTGCCCGCTCAAGATCTTCCGGCGGCCTGTGTTGGAGCGGATCCGGCTCTTTGAGGGATTGCACCGATTCTTTCCTGCACTTGCCTTGATGCATGGATTCTCCGTGACGGAGGTGCCGGTCAGGCATTATCCGCGCATCCACGGGGTATCCAAGTACGGCATGGGCAACCGCCTGTTCAAGTCGCTGTATGATCTCATTGCGGTGCGATGGATGCAGGACCGCGTGTTGCTCTATAAATTCCGTGACAAGTGACATGAGCCGCCACAACCGAGACGGACACCTTTACGATCCGAAACGACGATGACGACCACGTTTCCGACATCTCATGACGACTGAGACCATCTGGCTCGCTATCGGCTTTCTCGGCCAAGGGCTTTTTTTCGGTCGGTGGTTGGTTCAGTGGATCGCATCCGAGCGAAGCTCGGAAAGCCGCGTGCCCATTTCCTTTTGGTACATGAGTCTTGTTGGAGGACTGATCACGCTCGCCTACGCGATCTATCGGAAGGACCCCGTGTTTATTTCAGGGCAAGGGCTCGGGGCGGTCGTCTATCTGCGCAATCTGGTCTTGATCTACCGCGCGGATCAAACCAAGAACCAGTCCGGTCCGCAGGCATGAGACGCTAGGTAACCACACGGGTCAGCGCCGTCCGTTGCTCACGGATAGCGACCACATCCACTCATGGATCGTAACCCATCTCAACCAATCCAGCTGCTGCTCCTTCTGCTCCTGTCGGGTCTGCTCTTTTTCATCGGCCTCGGCAGTATGGGTCTCACGGATCGGGACGAAGGCCGCAATGCGGAAGCCGGCCGTGAAATGTTCGCCTCGGGCGATCTGGTTACTCCGACCTTCAATGGTGAGTTGCGCGTCGCCAAACCGGTGTTTGTGTATTGGCTGATGACGCTGTCCTACCATCTGTTCGGCGTGAACGAGTTCGCCGCGCGTGCGCCATCCGCTGTGTTCGGGGTTGCCCTGATCCTGATGCACTATCTGTTTCTCTCTCGACTGCGCGGCCCTACCGTCGGTCTGTTCGGCGCG
>CAZNBG010000155.1:0-7145 GCA_964570915.1 uncultured Nitrospira sp.
TAAACTTTGACGTATGAACCTTAACCGTCTCAAAACGACGTTGCGCACCATTCTTTAAACGAACAAGAAGATCGCCGATTGGATCGGTAACCATGCTATATCCTTCTATCCTCCGTTTACAGTCACAGGCGTGAGACCACCGCCTACCAACTCGATTTCCGGACTCCAGGGATCTCGCCGCGTAACGTCATTACCCGAAAGCAGATGCGACACATCCGAAACCGGCGTAGATATCCACGCACTCGACCACAGACACCGCACCGATGATATTCGCGGGTGGAAAATTTCTGTTTCGTTGCCGCCTTATTTCTTAGCGCTAATCGTGACACACTCACTCCTTCCGTCCGATCGACACCACCGACTTATGCCATGCTCACACGCGGAACGGCATACCGAGGTGCTTTAACAGAGCTTTCCCTTCGTCGTTCGTCTTGGCCGTGTAACCACCGTAATGTCCATACCGTGAATGGATGCCACTTCGTCATACTTAATTTCAGGAAAAATAAGCTGCTCCTTCAAACCAAGCGTATAATTACCACGACCATCGAACGCCTTTGGAGAGACGCCACGGAAGTCGCGGATACGCGGAAGCGCTAAGGTGACCAGCCGATCGAAGAACTCATACATCCGCCGGCTGCGGAGCGTCACTTTGGCACCGATGGGAAGCCCCTGCCTGAGCTTGAATCCTGCGATCGCCTTTTTGGCCTTGGTGACAACCGGCTTTTGCCCCGTGATCATCCCCAATTCGGTCACCGCGCTTTCCAAGAGCTTCACATTCTGAATCGCCTCACCCATGCCAACATTCAACACCACGCGTTCGAGCTTGGGCACCTGCATCACATTCTTATAGCCAAACTCCTTCATGAGCACCGGTACCACCTGCTGCTCATACCGGTCACGAAGCCTCGGCCGGAACTTGGACTCGTCACTTCCTTGGTCCAATTGCTGCGCCGGACTCTCCTTCTTCGAGGATTTTCGTTCAGACGGTTTGCTGGGTCGGTTCTTCGATTCCTTGGCCATTCCCTAACCTATTCCACGATCTCGTTTGATTTTTTGCTGACGCGCACGCGCCGCCCGTCCTCCAGAGTGCGAATCCCTATCCGTGTGGGCTTTTGCGTGACCGGGCAAAGAAACATGACATTGGAAATTTGAAGCGGTGCTTCCCGTTCCAGTATGCCTCCCTGCTTGGCCTTCTGATTGGGCTTTGTATGTCGTTTAATAATATTCAGTTTTTCGACGACCACCTTGCCGGCACGGCGATCCACTGACAACACTTTCCCGCTCTTGCCACGTTCACGGCCTGAAACCACGACAACTGTATCCCCTTTTCTGATTCTGCTCTTTCGGAGTACTTCCACGACGCCCCTCGTTCGTTCTGCCCTACAAAACTTCAGGTGCCAAAGAGATGATTTTCATGAATTTCTTCCAACGGAGTTCGCGGGCAACGGGACCAGAAATACGCGTACCGATTGGCTCTCCCTCTTTATTGATCAAGACGCACGCGTTTCGATCAAACTTGATATAGGACCCATCTTCGCGTCGAACTTCTTTCGTCGTTCGGACGATGACGGCTCGGCTCACATCCCCCTTCTTGACACTCGCTTGAGGAATAGCCTCCTTGACAGCCACCACCACGACATCGCCCAACGATGCGTAACGCCGCCTCGTTCCCCCAAAGACATGAAAACACATGGCCTGCTTCGCCCCAGAGTTATCGGCCACATCCATATACGTATAGTTCTGAATCATCGATATGTTCCTACAAGCATCGAAAGCTAAAGAGCTGGAGAATAACCTCTGTTATTTTTCAGGTTGCCCTTTTTCCATGACCTGGACGACGCGCCAATTCTTTTCTTTACTCAGAGGTCTGGTTTGAACGAGCTTGACCCGATCTCCCACTTTACACATCCCACTCTCATCATGCGCCTTTAATCTCGTCACCCGCCTAAGAACCTTTTTGTAGACCGGATGAACGACTGATCGTGAAACCACGACGACGACAGTCTTTTGCATTTTGTTACTGACGACATCGCCATACCAATGACGGCGTTTTGCCACCTCAGACATAATGTCCTTTACCTTTTAGGTCCCTTTGTTCGACCCTTCGCCTGCTGGAGAACGGTCTTCACCCGCGCAATATCCCGCTTGGTTTTCCGAATCTGCATAGGATTTTCGAGACGCCCGGTGCCGAACTGGAAGCGCAGATTGAACAGCTCTTGCACAAGCTGCTTTTCTTTTTCCGCAAGTTCATCCACCGCCATACCAGTCAATTCTTTGACGTCCAGCGCCATATGCCCACTCCTCTTTCCACCGGCAAGAACTTATCCAAACTCACCGCGAATGACCAGTTTCGTCGCAATGGGCAATTTGTGAGAAGCAAGCCGAAACGCCTCTCGAGCAGTCTCCGGTGTCACTCCGTCCATCTCATAGAGAATCCTGCCCGGCTTTACGACGGCAACCCAGTATTCAGGGTTCCCCTTTCCTTTGCCCATTCGAGTCTCGGCCGGCTTTTTCGTAATCGGCTTATCCGGGAAAATACGCGTCCATACCTGGCCACCCCGCTTCACATACCGAGTAATCGCAATACGCGCAGCCTCAATCTGTCGGCTGGTTACCCATCCCGGCTCCAACGCTTTGAGGCCGAACTCTCCCAAGGTAATCTGGCCTCCACGATAGGCCTTCCCCCTCATCCGGCCTTTCTGCATTTTTCTGAATTTGACTTTCTTAGGCGCTAACACAGTTCCATCTCCTCACGCAAACCGTCGATCTAAGGACTCTGCCTTCATAGGCTGAACCGGAAGAAGCTCTCCTTTGTAAATCCAGGTCTTCACTCCGATCTGCCCCATGGTCGTGTGCGCTTCAGCAAAACCATAATCTATCTCTGCACGGAGCGTATGCAATGGCACACGCCCTTCTCGATACCACTCCGTCCGCGCGATCTCCGCACCACCCAATCGACCCGCCACCATGATCTTAATACCCTGAGCGCCAAGTCGCAGAGCAGACTGGACACTGCGCTTCATAGCCCGACGAAATGCAACCCGCTTCTCAAGTTGGGTTGCGACATTTTCACTGACAAGCTGGGCATCGAGTTCGGGCTTTTTGATTTCTTTGACTGTAATGTAAACCTGCCCTCCGTACTGCTTTTCCAGATCGGCCTTCAACTTATCAACTTCGGCTCCCTTACGCCCAATGATGATCCCCGGCCGAGCTGTATGGATGATCACTCGGGTCTGATCTCCAGACCGCTCAATCTCGACCTTCGCCACACCGGCATGATACAGCCGTGCCTTGACCATTTTTCGAATCTTGACGTCCTGATGGAGCAGCTTGGCGTAATCTTTACCTGCGTACCAACGAGATCTCCACGTATAGTTGTAGCCCAGCCGATAACCGATTGGATGTGTTTTCTGACCCATGCGTTATATGCCTCAATAAAGGAGGATCGACCTACTTCTTGCTTCCTCGAGTTTCCGGCGCCGTCACCACGACGGTAATATGACTGGTACGCTTCTGAATCGCATTGGCCCGTCCCATCGACCGGGCACGCACACGCTTGTACGTTGGGCCGCAATCAACAAAGGCCCTGGAGATCACCATGGATTCACTATCGCCCATTTCCTTCAGTTCGGCATTCGCCACAGCAGAGCGGACGATTTTTTCTACGACTCGCGCGGCATGTCGGGGGGTGTGCTTTAGGATAGCCAATGCCATCGGCACTTGCCGCCCCCGAATCATATCAATCACCGGCTTGGCTTTGCGCGGTGCGACACGAACAAACCTAAGAACTGCATGTGCTTCAGTCATCTTCAAAACCCTATTATCGGCTAACTCTCCGTAATCAATGGACTACGCTTGCCAAAAATTTGACGACGAACTATTCCCGCCGGCCTTCACTTGAGGGCGACAGCTTTTTCGCTCCTTGCTTGTCCATGCCCCTTGAAAAACCGAGTCGGAGCGAACTCGCCAAGCTTATGACCAACCATGTTCTCGGTCACGAACACAGGAATGAATTTCTTCCCGTTATGAACTGCAAAGGTATGGCCGATCATGTCGGGAACAACGGTCGATCGCCGAGACCAAGTCTTGATCAACTTACGATCCTTTGTCTGATTCATCTGCTCAACTTTCTTGAGAAGATGGCTGTCGACAAAAGCCCCCTTGCTTACCGATCTAGGCATTGCGCACCCCTGACTTACGTCGAGCAATAATGAACTTGTCTGTCTTCTTATTCTGTCTGGTCTTATAGCCCTTTGTCGGAAGGCCCCATGGAGAGACGGGGTGTGGATTTCCTTGCCCCGACTTTCCTTCACCACCTCCGTGAGGATGGTCGACAGGATTCATCACCACGCCTCGCACGTGCGGCCGCTTCCCCTTCCACCGACTCCGCCCCGCTTTCCCAACGCTGACGTTCTCATGATCGACGTTTCCAACTTGCCCCACCGTCGCCATACAGACACCCAAGATTCGCCGCATCTCTCCGGACTTCAATCGTACCTGCACATAGTCGCCATCACGTCCCATGACTTGCGCAAACCCACCTGCACTGCGGATCAGCTGCCCTCCTTTGCCGACTTTTAACTCGAGATTATGAATCGTCGTGCCGAGCGGCATGTTGACCAACGGAAGCGCATTGCCCGGTCGAATCTCTGCCTGAGGTCCTGATTGGACTTCGTCATTCACGCTCAGTCCGACCGGTGCCAAAATATACCGCCTCTCCCCATCACGATACTTCAAAAGGGCGATCCTTGCAGATCGATTCGGATCGTATTCAACGGCTTCAACCCTTGCCGGAATCCCAACTTTATCCCGATGAAAATCAATCGTCCGATACAGACGCTTATGTCCACCACCACGAAAACGGATGGTCATCCGACCATCGTTGTTGCGCCCTCCACTCCGTAGATGAAAAGAAGTTAACGACTTCTCAGGCTTCTTGTCGGTCAGTTCCTCGGTCACCACAGCCGTCATGCCCCGACGGCCTGGAGACGTTGGACGATATACTTTCAACCCCATGTCCTGTTCCTACCTTCCCAACCTCAACAAATAGAGACGATGCCCTGGCCCACTTAGGCGCTTTCGTACATCTCCAGCTTCTCGCCTTCTTTGAGCGTGACAAACGCCTTCTTCCAGTCAGAACGTCTGCCCGAAAACCGACCGAGGCGCTTGACCTTCCCACGGACGTTCATGAGGTTAACCTTGTCAACCTTAACCTTGAGAAGCACCTCCACCGCTTGCTTGATCTGAACGCGATTCGCATCGGGATGAACCACGAAGCCCACCGTATTGGACTTTTCGCGAAGCCTCGTAATTTTCTCCGTCAGTAGCGGCTGAATCAAGATTCTGTGCATGTCCATCTTCATGACCAGACCTCGCTCACGGGACCAAGCTCCTGCTCGGAGATCAAAACCACTCGAGCACGAACAACGTCGTACACATTCAACTCATCGGCGCTGAGTACTTTGACAGCGGTTAAATTCCCGGCTGCCTGCAAGATTTCTGGGTGTCCCTTGCCAACAATGACCAGCGTGTGATCGTCCCCACTAAATTGCTTCAACGCTTGAGCCAACAATTTCGTTCTGGGTTGCTGCAGAGAAAGATCAGACACCACAAACAACTTGTTCTCCGCCACCTTGGCAGACAATGCGCTCTGAAGTGCCGCGCGGTACTTTTTCTTCGGCATCGAATAGGCGTAACTTCTCGGCTTCGGCCCAAACACACTTCCCCCATGACGCCATACCGGAGAACGAAGCGACCCAGCCCTGGCGCGTCCGGTATGCTTTTGCTTCCACGGTTTTTTCCCAGAGCCACTGACCTCGCCTCGGCGCAAAGTGGACGCCGTGCCCCGGCGCTCACAGGCACGCTGCATGACGACTGCCTCATGCACCAGCGCCACACGCGGTTCACAACCGAATACTTGCGGAGACAGCTCGACTGTTCCCACCTTTTTTCTTTGCAGATCGACCAAATCGATAGTAGGCATGCTAGCTCTTCTTCGACCTCCTCACGACAACGATCCCATTGGTGGCACCAGGAACCGCGCCGCGGACAAATAGGAGATTTTCATTAACTCGCGACTCGATGACTTTCAATCGATGAACCGTGACTCGCTCTGATCCCATATGACCCGGTAGCGTTTTCCCTTTCCACACGCGAGAAGGGAATGAACTGGCGCCGATAGAGCCAGGAGCCCGATGGAACATGGATCCGTGCGACTCAGGACCACCCGCATAGTGATGTCGCTTGACGACACCTTGAAACCCCTTCCCTTTCGATACGCCGATCACATCGACCCAATCGCCCTTCTTAAACATCTCGACCGTGACCAATTGACCGATCGCCGGGTCGCCGTCCTTTTTAAACTCGCGCAAGATACGGCTGGGCGGGGCCTGATTCTTTTTCAGATGGCCCATCTCAGGTTTCGAAAGCTTGCGTTCCTTGACCTCACCGAAAGAAAGCTGAACCGCTTCATACCAATCCCGCTCCTTCGTCCTCACTGTCACTACTCGACATGGACCCGCCTCGATCACCGTCACTGGCGTCAAACGAGTCTCGTCAAAAACCTGAGTCATCCCTAGCTTCTTCCCGATCAGTCCGTTCGTCATATCCATCCAATACTGAGCATGATGTCCTGAGTACAGAGCCCCGACCACTCAGGGCTTAGCACTCGAGGCTCATAACTTGATCTCTACATCCACCCCCGCTGCCAAATTGAGCTTCATCAGCGAATCCATGGTCTCAGGCGTGGGTTCCATGATATCGAGCAATCGCTTGTGCGTGCGCATTTCAAACTGCTCACGAGATTTCTTATCGGCATGCGTCGACCGCTGAACCGTAATCTTCTCAATTCGAGTAGGAAGCGGGATCGGACCGACCACTTTGGCTCCACTGCGTCGAACAGTTTCGACAATTTCACTGACTGACTGATCCAGCACGCGGTAGTCAAAGCCCCGCAATCTGATTCTGATCCGCTGATCGACTTTCACGTCATTACTCCTAAGCTATCAACCTACAGCTGCCGTCTTACGCCAGAATTTCCGTCACGACCCCGGAGCCGACGGTCTTGCCTCCCTCCCGCACGGCAAACCGTAACCCCTGATCCATCGCGATCGGGCTGATCAACTCCGCCGTCACACTCACGTTGT
>CAZNBG010000156.1:0-7139 GCA_964570915.1 uncultured Nitrospira sp.
GACAACATAGACACCGGCCAGGATAAGGCCAATACCGATGAGTTCGATCAAACCCACTGATTCTTCTAAGATTAGCGCGGAACTTCCCACTGCCGCGACCGGGGTCAGATTGCCCAGAACCGAGGCTCGGGAGGGACCGATACCCTTGACGCCAAACAGCCAGGCCTGCTGCGCCACGGCCGTGGCGAAGACAACAAGATACCCCAGCGCGAGCCAATCGGATATCGTCACCGAGCCAAGACCGGTATTCATCATTTTGTGGTCGGTCCAAAGCAGTGGGATTTGCAGGATAGTCGCGACCATCAATGTGGTCCAATTCACGGTCAACGCCGAGATCCGTTCCATGATGGTTCGGCTGCCGATACTATAGAGTGCCCAACTCACGACCCCAAGAAAAACCAACGTGCTCCCGAGTAGTGGTTGCTCGCCGGTTGCTTGAAATCCCGCTACGGAGACCAATCCGACACCTGCGAAGGAGAGTAGCGCACCGGCCCAGACCGCCCGCAACGGCACATCCTGAATCATCATGGCCGAGAGCACGGCGGTCACGACTGGGCTCGACCCGATGATCACACCACCGACCGCGCCGCTGACATAGTTCAGCCCCATGAGAATGAGCAGATGATTTCCCAATACGCCTAGCCCTAAAAGACCAAGTAAGAGAATGTCCGCACGGCTTAGCTTGATCGCCCCGCCTTCTTGCGACCACCAGGTTGCCAACAGAATGGCCAATCCTCCGATATCCCGAAGAACCGAGGCTTCGACCGCCGAGAAGGACCCTAGAGCCATCTTCTGCGCCACGATCGAACCGCCCCACAAAACCGCCGCGAGCATGACGGAACCATAGGCTAGACTGGTGGATGGCTGACTCATGGCCATTGGGATACCGTCGTTCCAGTTCGCCGTCAAGCAGTATTCCTCGATCAAGACACTTTCTTGACCGCGTTCACGTGTCTGCGTAGACTTCGTCTAGCAGACACGACTGGTTACAAGGGAGGCAAGACATGACTCGGAAGCACGCTCTCCGCGGATGTTTGGTACTGACAGCAAGTGCATCCCTCCTCCTGGCAGGCTGCACGACGGCTCTTGTTCATGATGACGTCACCTACCCAAAAACCGGCATCCATTGCTCAGGGTCTCAGGGTGTTGACGACTCCTCCATCGCCGTGTTGCCCGTTCCGGTGGCCGCATTCTTCGTTCCTCACGCGAACCTTCATGAGATCAAGGCTGATGATTATTTGAAGCGCTGTGGAGACCCAACCAGGTTGATCAACCGTAAGGTGGAGGTCAACCGCCTTGCTTGCATTCCGGCGGGATTGACCCGCATCATCACCCTCGGTGTCTGGCAATGGTGTCCAGCCAATGTGTCGTGGGGCGCAGACGTGAAAGCTTCATGAGTGGAGGGCACGCCGCCGTGAAGACGGCGGTGTGCCCTCCAGCCCAAACCGGCATATTCTTCGTCTATCTCTCCTCTCCAAAACGGGTTATCGTGTATTAACTGGATTAGCAACCGGTCGTGCCTCGCGGAGTGCCCTGTCGATTTCGTGTTACTTCGACGACTACCAGGTGAGCGGGCGTTGCACCATTTCTAACCATTATGAGGAGTCCCATATGAAATATCTCTGCCTCGTCTATGTGGAAGAGAAGATCCTGAACGTCCTGCCGAAGACCGAGCGGCAGACGCTCTCGGACGAATCGATCGCCTATTGTGGGGAATTGCAGAAGCTCGGCCGGTTTATCACTGCCTCCCCGCTCCATCCGGTAGAAACCGCGACGACCGTCCGAGTGCGCGAGGGAAAGACCTCGACCACCGATGGACCATTTGCCGAAACCAAAGAACAGCTGGGCGGGTTCTTCATGATCGACGTCAAGGATCTTAACGACGCCATCCGGGTGGCCTCAAAAATCCCTGCCGCCCGCATCGGCAGCATCGAGGTGCGACCGATGCGCGAGTTGGAACACGGCTGCGCCGACTGAAGTCATGAGTGACGATCGTAGCAAGCAGGCGCGGGCGAGGGTCGATGAGGTGTATCGATCTGACTCCCGCCAAGTCCTGGCAACTTTGATCCGCTTGCTGGGCGATTTCGATGCAGCGGAGGAGGCGCTCCATGAAGCCTTTGCGGCAGCGATGGAACAATGGCCGCGTGATGGAATCCCGGCCAATCCCCGCGCCTGGCTTGTCTCCACGGGCCGCTTCAAGGCCATCGACGGTATGCGACGGCGTGCCCGTTACGACGCCTCCTTGAACGAAATGGCCAAACAGATCGAGACGGCAACCAACGATCCATTGGAGCAGCAAGACGACCATATTGCGGATGATCGCCTCCGACTGATTTTCACCTGCTGCCATCCTGCTCTCAAGCCGGAAGCACAGATGGCCTTGACACTCCGCGAGGTCTGCGGCCTCACCACCGAAGAAATCGCACGAGCCTTTCTCTCTACCCCGTCCACTCTGGCTCAACGAATCGTTCGCGCCAAGGCGAAGATCCGCGACGCGCGCATTCCTTACGAAGTGCCGCCACCGTCCGATTTGCCTGACCGGCTGGATATGGTGCTGCATGTCGTCTATCTCGTCTTCAACGAGGGGTACTCGGCTTCGTTCGGCACCTCACTGACCAGGGCTGATCTCTCCGGTGAAGCGATTCGTCTTGGCCGGCTCCTTTTGCAACTCTTACCTGAACCGGAAGTCATGGGCCTCTTGGCCCTGATGTTGTTACACGAATCACGGCGCACGGCGCGGACATCGGCGACAGGAGATCTCGTGTTGCTGGAACAGCAAGACCGGGCATTATGGAATCGGGCTCACATCCAAGAGGGTGTGAGATTGATCGAACGAGCGCTGATATCACGACGCTTTGGCCCGTATACGCTGCAGGCGGCGATTGCCGCGGTTCACGCCGAGGCACCCGGCACCACTGAGACGGATTGGGCTCAGATCGTCGCACTCTATGACCTCTTGCTCAGAGTGGAGCCCTCGCCAATCATCGAGCTCAATCGAGCCGTAGCGGTCGCCATGCGTGATGGACCGGACAAAGGCTTGGAGTTGGTCGATGAACTCCTGGCCCGCGGCGAGTTGGCAACCTACCACCTGGCGCACGCGACACGGGCCGATCTCTGTCGACGAATTGGAAAGAACGCGGAGGCTCGCGCTTCATACACAAGAGCTCTTGCGCTCACCAAGCAGGAACCCGAACGACGGTTTTTGGAGAAGCGCTTACTCGAGCTGGGCGTAAAGAGTCCGGAGGAGAAACAGCTTTAACAGGAAATATCATCCCCCAGTGGATCGCAAAAGAGCTGGCCGATCGTCGCGGGTCGCATGAATTGAGCCGCCAAATCGCGCGTACTCGGTACACCTCCTCTGTGTCCGGCACCCATGAAGCTCGTATTGCTGCGCGATTCTGACTGTGTTGCCAAGCGGTTGGTGGTCGATGGCGTAATGAGCCGCCGAAATACCGCTGGGTGGGGCGACGAGCGGTCGGAGTTGGGAAATCACGGCCGGGGTCTGCGACTGAACGGGAGGGGTGGTGGAATCAACCTGAGCGAATCCAGCCGACCATCCGCTCAACGCACCGAGAGCGGTTGCGACAACCAGTATCGTCACCAACTGGAGCATCGGCGAACCTCGCCGAACATTTTCATCAGTCTATTTTATACTCTGTCCAAGCACAGCCACCATTGTGCGATACCTGGTTAATCCCCGAGCTCGATACATATCCGGCTCAATCTTCAACCAACCTCTTTCCCATGTGAGACTGAACCTCGGAGGTCAGAGAATCAGGCGCAAGGAAACCGGCAAATCTGATACCATCCTTGGGCACACGGATCACGCTCACATTTAATTAGAGAACGTTTCGATTGGGAGGCGTTCCAGACATTTATCGTGAATAAAAACAATTGGATTGGATCAGTTTTCCGCGTTACGCTGGTACTCTTCGTCGGGGTCGGCCTCGCGGCATGGAAATACCAATCGTTCCAGAGCGAGCAGGCCGCCTCGGTCAATCAGCCTGAGCCAATGGAGGCGGTGACCGTCGCCGTGGCACGCGCCATCGACCACCGCCAAGCCACCACGTCGATCGGAACGGTCCTCGCCCTGCGTTCGATCACGCTGAAAAACGAATTGGCCGGAACGATCCGAGAGGTCCGACTGACCCCCGGGCAGCTCGTCGAAGCGGGCACACTGTTGGTCGCGCTCGACGTCTCAGTTGAAGAGGCTGAACTTCGGGCGCAAGAGGCCCAAGCCGCGCTCACGAAGACGGTCCTCACTCGCAGGCAAAACCTCAGCCATGAACTCGCCACGACTCAAGAAGAAGTCGATCGTGCGCGCGCAGACCTGGATATCGCACAGGCCCAGATTGCCCGCACCAAGGCGATTATCGCCCGCAAGACTATCCGTGCCCCGTTCCGCGCGCGTGTCGGCATGGCGGATGTCCATCCTGGTCAATACCTGGATGAAGGAACGCTTCTGACAACCCTTCAAGGCATTGGCGAAGCGGTGCATGTCGACTTCACGGTTGCGCAGCAGGTGGCAACCGACTTACGTGTGGGTGAGACCGTCGAGGTGTTTGCAGCCGGTGATTCCCCCGTCATCCCAGCCAAGATCGTCGCCTTGGATTCACGCGTCGATCCGACGACTCGGAACGCTGTGGTACGCGCCAGGATTGAAGGGACCCGAAACATCCCGGCGCCTGGAGCTTCGGTGCGCGTTCGGATCCCGGTGGGCCCCACGCGGAACCTCGTGGCCATACCGGTCAGCGCGCTACGTAAGGGACCGGGAAATGACCAGGTGTTCGTCATCGCACCTGACAAAGATGGCCGGACCAGAGTGCATACTCGTGATGTCGAAAGCGGATCGATGATCGGCGACGAGATCGTCATCTACACCGGCCTAAGTGCCGGCGAACACATCGCCGCCTTGGGCTCATTCAAGCTCCGCGACGGGATCCTGGTCGCAATCGCGGAGGCCGCTGCAAATCCATCCGAGGAGCATCGCGAGGCCGGGAAACCGTAAGCGGATCACGAAAACCGTCGAACTTGAAGGACCGATATTGGCGGGAGCGAGAACCTGAATCGTGATGAAACGAGCGTCCGACCGATCATCCGACGCCGAAAACAATTGCCAGAAAGGATTGTCACATGAACCCCATCCTATTCCCCTGCAAACGCGTTGCCGTGCTGCTAATGGGCATTCTCTGTCTGGCCGGTTGCGCCGAGTCGACCTACCAGCGCTTGAACGATCCCTCCCGGGATGCGTGGCAGAAACCACAAGGCGTGGTGGAAAAGCTGGCGATTACACCGGGATCACGGATTGCAGACTTGGGGGCCGGCGGAGGTTATTTCACCTGGTATCTGGCCAAAGCGGTTGGCGCAAGAGGAACGGTCTACGCAGTTGAGATCAATGAGACCGCACTGAATATGATCTTCAAGGAAATGGTCGCCCGGGGGACCCCAAACGTCCGGCCGGTCCGAGCCGAACCGCACGATCCCAGACTTCCCGAGCCCGTTGACCTCGTGTTCAGTTGCGATACATACCATCACATGAAGGATCGAGTGGCCTATTTTCGTTCCCTCGCCTCGTCACTGAGACCTGGCGGGCGAGTGGCAATTCTTGATTCTCACCCTCGCGGATTTGTCTCAGGTATGTTCGGTCACCGAACCGCAAAAGAAGAGGTCCGACTCGAAATGGAGACAGCCGGCTATCGGCTCATGAATGACTACACCGTCGTGGAGCAGCAGCACTTCCAGGTTTTCGCGAAGCCTGAAGGGTGAGAGTGGGATACCACCCTCAGCTCGCCTTTCTCCGATGAATCGTCACGGAATTGCCGTCCAGATCAGCCACCACCGTCATGTGGCAGACCGGGGTTTCCAGTGGTTCGAGACTGAACGGATATCCGCTCCCGTTGAGCCGCGCAATCGAGGACTTCTTCCACCCCACTTTCCCGTGCACTGGAAGGCTCAGATTTGCGAATCGTCCGTCGTTGTGTGAAGAATAGCGAGTTGATCGCTACACGGAATTCAACATCGCCTAGAACTGATTCCAGAGCATTTGGTTTGTGACTTCGTGGTGAAAGAGAACTTCCGAAGCCTTCACCACCGTGCCAAGCTCCTTCGGAGATCGATCCGCCGCTAGCTGCTTGAAGCTAGAATATTTCTGCTTGCTATCCTCTCCGAGGATATCGGCAATAAATTTCGACTCATTAAAGAGGGCGATCGCGTCATTGATGTTACTTGGAAGGAATCGAGCGCGGTCGCCGGTGGTCTGTTCCTTTTCCAAACGCTCCCCCTCAAAGCCGGTCCTGAGCATCGTGTACAGTACGAGGTAGGGGTTCGCATCGGGAGCGACTGAGCGTAGTTCGATGCGCGCCGTCTTTTCATTGGCCATTGGAATGCGGATCATGGAACCACGGTCTATCGCTGAAACCTTGACCTGGTTCGGCGCTTCAAAGTGCGGATCGAGACGGCGATACGCATTGACCGACGAGTTAAACACGAGGCAGATCTCCGGTGCATGGTTCAAGAGTTTGAGAATGAAGTCCCATGCCACATCGGAAAGGCCATCCTTCCCCTTCGCGTCATAGAAGATATTCTTGCCGTTCTTGCTCAAAGAGAAGTTAGTGTGCATGCCGGACCCATTGATCCCGACGAATGGTTTCGGAAGGAACGTGGCTGTGTGCCCCATGGATCGAGCCACTTGGCGGCAGATCAACTTGTAGAGCTGCACGTGATCTGCCGCGCGAACAGCGTCTGCATAGGAAAAGTTCATCTCGAACTGTGACGGCGCGACCTCCGGATGATCTTTTTCGTTCTTGAAGCCCAGTGCGCGCTGCGCCTCCGCCGACTTGTCAATGAACTGGCGGAGCGTGTCCATCGGGAGCGAGTGGTAGTACCCACCCGTCGAAATAAGTTTGAACCCATTCTGGCGGTATCGTTGTTCGGCGTTCTGCCCTTCCACAAGAAAGCCTTCTATCTCGCTGGCAGCATAGGCGGTCATCCCATGTTCTTTCTTGAGATTCTTCGTATACGACTTCAGCACCCCGCGGAAATCGCTATGATAAGGCGTACGATCACCGTTTAAAACGGACGCAAAGAAGATCACCTTCCCTGCTCCAATCACATCGGCTGGAAGATAGCGGATGGATGAC
>CAZNBG010000157.1:0-3284 GCA_964570915.1 uncultured Nitrospira sp.
GGATGATCGCCTTCGTATGAATTTGACACACTCGTGACTCGGTCACTTTCAAGAGCTCCCCGATCTCTTTCATCGTGAGCTCTTCATAGTAGTACAACGTGAGGACGAGACGTTCTTTTTCCGGCAACGCTTGGATGGCCCCGGCGATCGCTTCCCGTTCGCGCTCGTTGACCAACGACGATAAGGGATCAGGCGTATGTGTGTCGGCCAACATCTTCACGACTTTATGCCCGTCCGGTTCTTGAAGACTCAAATCGTCGACACTGACCATCACCGCGCCTCTGGCCCGCGCAATGAACTCATTGAGCTCTTCCAAGGACATCTTCAGCTCCGCCGCCACCTCTTCATCGTGCGGGGGGCGACCGAATCGGCTCATGAGCGTCACATGCGCCTTTTGGAGCAGGCCGATGCGTTCGTGCACCGATCTCGGGACCCAATCCATCGACCGGATCTCATCGAGCATGGCCCCACGAATACGGAACTCCGCATAGGTCTTGAACTTCGCCTCCCGTGTGGGATCATACTTGTCCATGGCATCCATGAGTCCGATCGTGCCGACCGAGATCAGATCCTCCGCATCCAAATAGGCCGGAAGGCGGAAGGCCAGCCGATGCGCCATCGCACGAATCACGTGGGCAAATTCTCTGATGAGCTGTTCACGTCCAGTTCCCTGCGAGAAGGATTTCCGCTCGTGTGATAAGGCTGTCTTGCTCATGATTGTTCTACGTGTGACCTTTCCTCAGTTGCCGGCATGCAGGGCTGATCGTTGCCAGATGAGCCGCACGGAGCTTTTCGGAAGACCAGGTTTTGGCCATTGAACGATCTCTTGAGCCAACTTTCTAAACGCTTGGGAAGCCGGCGCATCAGGGAACGCTTCGAAGACCGCTTTCTGCTGCATGACCGCCATATGCACATAGTCGTCGAAGGGAATCGCTCCGACGAATTCGACGGCCACATGAAGAAACCGGTCCACCGCAACGTCGAGTTTGCCGAACACCTCGGAGGCCTCGCGAGGACTCTTGGCCTGATTGACCAGAACTTTGAAACGCCGTTCCCGATATTGACGTGCCAACACTTTGATCAACGCGTAGGCATCCGTGAGCGACGTCGGTTCCGTCGAGACGACGACCATCGTCTCGTCCGCCGAGGAGGCGAAAAACGTCACGTTCGGGGAGATGCCGGCGCCGGTGTCGATCAAGAGCACGTCCATCTCAGCCGCCAGCTGTGCCAGCTGCTCTTGGATCACCACTTGTTGGGATTCCGTCAATGCCGTAAGCCGCGGAACTCCGGAACTAGCCGGCAGCACATGGATCCCCGCCGGACCTTTGAGCACGATCTCATCAAGCGTATGCGTGCCAGCCAGGACGTGTTCGATCGTGTACTGCGGAACGAGTCCGAGGAGGACATCGAGATTGCCTAAGCTCAGGTCGGCATCCAGAATCAGCACCCGCTTTCCCGCTTTCGTGAGTGCGATGGCCAGATTCGCCACCACATTGGTCTTCCCGACTCCACCTTTGCCGCTGGACACGGCAATGACCTGAGTGGACGACTCACCCTCCGGACGGGCTTCATCCGGCATAAGGATGGACTGTTTCGTTCTGGGCTGCATATCGCGACCTCCAACCAAGTTATCCATGATGACTTCCAGTTCCTGTCAACTCAGGAGCTGCCTCCGATGATCGCCCCGATTGACCGACGAACCCACGCGAACCTTCTGCGGTGATGAGCGCCGCCAGACGCTCTGATGAGGCGATTTCGAGATCCCCGGGAACTCGCCGTCCGACACTCCAATAGGAGAGCGGTACCCCGGATCGATGCGCGACTTCGAACATGGTTCCCAACGACTCCGTCTCGTCGAGTTTCGTAAACAACACACTCAGCTTCGGCAGATCGTGAAGACGCCCGGTGAGCCGGCAGGCTTCACGTTCCCCGATGGAGGCTGGAAGAACGAGGTGGGTCGTCACCGTCTCCTTTGACAATAGATGACGCAGTTCCTTGGCCAACGCGAGATCATCTGATCCGACCCCCGGCATATCGACCAGCACGAGATCGACCTGCGCATGACGGCGGAGCCCTTCGGACAGCTGTCTGGCCGAGAGCGCACACGCGAACGGCGCTCCAATATGCTTGGCATACCGACGCAACTGCTCCACCGCAGCCTCTCGATGATTGTCGAAGGTAATGAGGGCGACGGATTTTCGTTGCTCAAGGCGGTAGTGCGCCGCCAGCTTGGCCACCGCAGAGGTCTTCCCGGTACCACTGGGTCCGATGAACAGACCGATGGCGGAATGCCCATCCCCGTTGATCAACGGCCCGCTGGTTCGGATTCGCCGCGTGATCTCTCGTTGGACCGCACGCGTGATCGGCTCATTGCCGCCCACATCCTCGGTTTTCATGGCTTCATAGGCATCGGTCACGAGCAATTCGGCGGTGGACGGATGCATCCCCTGCTCAACTAAGGAGCAGCGTACCCTGGCAAACATGGGCGACAGCGCGCGCCCCGGCGGTTGACTCTCTTCTTGCGACAAGTCCTGCACCAACCGGCTCAACTCGGCGACCACAGTGTGCAGATGACGCAGCTGGTTCGGCTTCTCATGGTCCATGGACGGTTTCGACGATGGAGGCCGCGTCCCGGTAACCGGCGCGCTAGCCTCACAGTTCGATTGCAGCAGGGTTGCCAGCGTCTGTTGAAAGCTGTGTGCCGCCAGAGGCGAAGCGGGCGCGGTATCGGACCGAGGCACCGGTGGAACGGTTTTTTGGGCCTGTTCCCTGACTTGAGCGGATGGCTGCATGTCCTGATCGGAAGCGGCCATGACTTCCAGCACCGGGCGATTGAACACGCGCAGCAGTCGCCCCCCCTCGCGTACTTCCTTCGATGACAGAATGATGGCGTCCGGCCCAAGTTCTTCCTTAATGGCCCGCATAGCGTCCTGCATGGTAAGCGCGTGAAACGTCTTGACCTTCATGGACTACCCTAAGATGGTTGCGCCAACTCTAAGTCGATCCGAACCGTATCGAGTGATTGCAGGCGAACGAAGGCATCGACTTCGTTCAGTCCCATGACAGGGACCGAATGAAGCAGGCGATCGCTGAGCCGTCGGAGATGACGGCGAACGGCCTGGGAACAGAGGACGATCGGTTGCTGTCCTCGCGCTGCGACCCGCTCGGCCGCCTGCTTCAGGTTGCTCAAGAGCTTATGCAAAAGCGCAGGATCGAGGTTCAAGCTGGCGCCGGGCGGCAACGTCGCCACTTGATCCGCCAACGAGCGATCGAGCCGCGGGTCC
>CAZNBG010000157.1:3294-7136 GCA_964570915.1 uncultured Nitrospira sp.
GCCTCGACCTGGTGCATCACCGCCGGCGTCGATGAGATCGACACGCAGGGACACATGGTCACCGTAATCGGCGGCGACGGGGATGCGCATCGGCTCCACTACGACACGCTGATCCTGGCGCTCGGCGGGATCACACACACCTTCGGGATTCCAGGCCTGGAGGAGCACGCGGTGGGCATGAAGACACTGGCCGACGCCTTCAGCCTCCGCAACCGGGTGATCGAGACGGGGGGCCAAGGTAATAACCAGCAGGCTGCCGTCGGGCGCCAGATACTGCTTGGTGATGGTCCGGGCGAACGCCTGCCGCGCATACTCCGTGAGCACGTCGGCGTCCTTGGTGCTCGTCGCCTGATCGGAAATCGCTTCAAGGATCGACCGCAAATCTCGGATCGGAATGCCTTCCTTGAGCAAATTGCCCAGTACCCGCACGACCGTTCCAAGCGGCAACAATGTCGGAATAAGCTCTTCGACCAGCTTGGGATGCGATTTTCCGACTTCGTCCAACAACGCTTGAACCTCCTGCCGGCCCAACAGTTCATGGCCGTGACGCTTAATCAACTCGGATAGATGCGTGGCAATGGCAGAACTCGCATCAACCACGGTATATCCGGCAATCTGCGCTTGTTCGCGTGTATCTTCGGTGACCCACAGCGCCGGCAATCCGAAGGCAGGCTCTTTGGTCGCAATTCCTTTCACCAATCCTCGCTGGCCGGTTCCAGGATCGATCGCCAGCAGATGACCGGGCAATACTTCCGCTTTGGCTACCTCCACTCCTTTCAGGATGATGGCGTACTCGTTCGGACGTAACTGAAGATTGTCACGAATATGGATCGGAGGGACGACAAACCCCATCGATTCCGCAAACTGACGCCGCAACGCTTTGATCCGATCCAAAAGCGCCGTGCCTTGCGTTCCTTCGACGAGTCCGATGAGGCCATACCCCACCTGCACTTCCATCAGGTCCAGCGGAATCACCCGGGTCACGCCTTCATCCGCTTTCGGTGCGGCCGGACTTGGCGCGGGAGCCTCTTGAACCAGTTCTTGCTGGTGGAGGTGATAGGCCATCCATGCAACCGCGCTGCCCAATACTAAGAACGCGATGTGGGGAAGACCCGGTACCAATCCAAGCGCGAGAAGAATGCCTGCTGCAATGCCCACGGCTTTGGAGGACGTCAGCAACTGCCGAGTCATCTCCCCGCCCAAGTCCGTGTCCGAGGCAGCGCGGGTCACGACGATACCGGCCGCGGTCGAGACGATCAGGGCGGGAATCTGTGCCACCAATCCCTCGCCGACCGTGAGAATGGTATAGGTTTGGGCCGCCAGGGCCGGACTCATGCCCTGTTGTAAAATGCCGATCGCCAATCCGCCCAGAATGTTGACCAACACAATAATGACGGCCGCGATGGCATCTCCTCGTACAAACTTGCTGGCGCCGTCCATGGCGCCGTAAAAATCCGCCTCTTCTGTAATCTCCCGCCTTCGGCGGCGCGCATCCACATCATTGATCAAACCGGCGTTGAGGTCCGCATCGATGCTCATCTGCTTCCCTGGCATGGCATCCAACGTGAAGCGGGCGGCCACCTCGGCCACACGCCCTGCGCCCTTCGTCACCACGACGAAATTGATGATGACGAGAATGGAGAACACCACCAGACCAACCGTGTAGTTGCCCCCGACGATAAAGTTCCCAAATGCCCGAATAACCTCGCCAGCCGCTCCGGCTCCCTCGTTGCCGTGCAGCAGAATGAGCCGCGTGGAGGCGATGTTCAGGGACAACCTGAAGAGCGTGATCATCAAGAGAACCGAGGGAAAGACGGAGAACTCGATGGGTCGCCGGACTTGCAGTCCGACCAGCAGAATAATGACGGACAAGGTAATGTCGAAGCTCAATAACAAATCGAGCAGAAACCGAGGCAATGGCAACAACATCACCATGATGATGGCCACAACCCCGACGGACATGACGACGTCCGGATGCTTGATCAATTGCTTTTGGCCCACCGGCTCTATTGCTGTCGCCATCGTTGCCTGAGCCTATCCATTCCTCGGAGTCATGCCTCTCGCGCGATACACGAAGGCCAGAATCTCCGCCACGACGCGATACAGATCGCTGGGAATCTCTCTACCGATATCGACGAGTTTGAAAATCGTTCTCGCCACGAACTTGTTTTCGACGACCGGCACTCCGTGATGACGCGCCAACTCTCGGATCCGTTCCGCAACCAGACCGGCGCCTTTGGCGACCACCACCGGAGCCCCCATCGTGGCCGTGTCGTATTTCAGCGCGACGGCCAAATGGGTGGGGTTGGTGATCACCACGTCCGCCGTCTTGACGGCCGCCATCATGCGCTTCTTCGTGAGTTCTCGCTGGACGGTCCGGACCCGACTCTTGATGAGCGGATCGCCTTCCGCAGCCTTGTGCTCTTCCTTGATCTCGTCCTTCGACATGCGGAGGCTTCGTTCCCATTCATAACGCTGGTAAAAATAGTCGAGCACGGCCAAGACGGCGATCGCTCCGGAAACGGCCAATCCGATTTTCAAGGAGAGTTGCCCGGTCACTTGCAAGACGGAGCCCATATCGAATTCGATCAGCTCCGGAATCCGCAGAATATCGCGGCGGGCGACCCAGAGACCGACACCTGTGACAATGGCAATCTTGAGAAGCCCCTTGATCAACTCCATCACGGACCGAAACGAGACCAGCCGAGACAGTCCTTTTATCGGGCTGATCCGCGAGACGTCCGGTTGAAGCGCGTTCGCGCGCCACAACAACCCCGTCTGCAAGAGTGCGGTGCCGCTTCCCATCACGAGAATCCCCACCACGATCGGAAGACAGAGGCCAAAGACCGTGATCCCGGCGTGAATGACGATCGAGTACACCTGTTCGATCGACATCCCTTCGTAGAACTCCTGAGAAAACGAGAGAGTGAGACCTTGGCGAGTCATCTCAGTCATGTTCACCAAGCCGACCGGCAACATGGATGCCAACAGGCCGACGCCTCCCAAGAGGATGGCTGCCGTAGACATGTCGCGACTGATGGCGACCTGCCCGTTCCGGCGCGCCTCCTCTTTGCGTTTCGGGGTCGCCGGTTCTGTCTTGTTACTTCGATCTTCAGCCATGACCCAACACTTTCATCAGCCCGTGGATTGTCAGTTGTAGCCGCTCGATCTCACGGACCAGGAGCTCCACCGTAAACGGCAAGGACAAACCCAGCACGGCCAAGCCCGCGGCGATGGTGAGGGGAAAGCTCAGCACAAATACGTTGATCTGAACGACCGCCCGCCCAAGGATCGCCAGAAGAATATTGGTCAGCAGAATGACGACGAGCACCGGCGCCGCCAATTTCAATCCGACGACGAACATGTATTGAGAGAGGCGCAACACATCGTCCCCCGTCTCTGCCGGGAGTGATGCTCCAAACGCAGGAATGGCGTCATAACTGGAAAGAATCGTCGCGACCAGCAGCATGTGCCCGTTCAGCGAGAGAAAGACGAGTGACGCCAACAGGGTGAAATATTGTCCGATGATGGAGGTCTGATTGGCGGTGGTGGGATCGAACAGCTGCACCACGCCAAATCCCATCTGGACACCGATCAACTCTCCGGCCATTTCGAGGGCGCTGAAGAACAGTCGGACGGCCAATCCAATCGTCAAGCCGATCACCATTTCACTCACGAGTCCCGCCGCCAGAGTCAGCGGATCATAGGGCAGGATTGGAAGCCGCACCAATGGAGCCAACAGCACCCCCAACGCCAAGACGAGCATCACTTTGACTTGCATTGGAACAGCCCGGCCGCTCAACACGGGTTCTCGCCGCTGGATCTCGAATGCGGTGACGCTC
>CAZNBG010000158.1:0-7132 GCA_964570915.1 uncultured Nitrospira sp.
ACAGATTTTTACAGCACTGTTGTAGAACTTTTAGTTTTCGGTTTGGGACTTGTACTTGACGGATCACGGTCCGTACGTCGGTGCAGAAGGTTACTGACCTATGTGCACGGACGTTCCCTTTACTGTCCGGCGTCGTGATTGTCGCAGAGGTACAAGCGACATCACCACAGTGGGCTACTTTCAGATCCCCGTTTGTCACGTCGTAATAGCTGATCAGGCCGAGGCCATCGGCGCCGATCGTCACGGACGTATATTGGCCGACATCGCCCTCACTCTGAAGAACGGTGCGCGTCGCAGATGTGCAGACCACTTCCTCACAGTGCACGACTTTTAGATCGCCATTCGTCGCATCGTAGTAGCCGATGAGCGGCCGACTGTCCATCCCGATCGCCACGGAACTGTACTGACCCACATCGCCGGTTTTATCCGGAGTGGTCGTGAGCGTGGGTTCCGTACACGGCAGGTCTGGGCAGAGGGCGGATTTCAGGTAGTGGTCGGTCGCATCATAATAGCTGATGAGCCCCTGGCCTCCGGCAATGGCCACCGAAGTAAATTGCCCGACATTTTCTTCGGCTTTCAGAAACGTGAGGGTGGTGATCGTGGCGGCCCGACAGGCGACGTCGCTGCAATGCGCCGCTTTCAGGTCTCCGTTCGTCACATCGTAGTAGGTGATGAGGGGTAGCTTATCGGTACCGATCGTCAGAGAACTGTATTGACCGACATTCCCGTCGCGGTCGAGGACAGTGAGCGTGGCCGAGGTGCAGGCGACATCGGCGCAGTGCGCAACCTTCAAATCCCCGTTCGTCGCGTCATGGTAGGTGATGAGGCCGAGGTCGTCGCTTCCGACGGCGATGGACGTGTACCGGCCGACATCTCCGGTGCGGTCCAGAGAACTGATCGTCGCGGACGTGCACGTCTGGTTGGAGCAGTGGGCGACCTTGAGATCGCCGTTGGTGACATCGTAGTAGCTGATGAGGGCTAGACCATCGGCCCCGATCGTCACGGAGCCGTACTGGCCTGCATCGCCCGAGCCATCCCGGGTAATAATCGCAAATCCCGGTCGCTCAAGAGCTGTATCATCCGCTCCGGCAGAAAGGATCAGGTCCCGTCCCGACGGAGACATGATGAGGACGATGAGAACAATCCCCAGCCCCATCGATTTCGTGCCCAGTCGGAGCTTCATGAAGCACCCGTTGGCTATAGTCTGAACTACCGTGAACTAAGGAGGCAAGGGGGATCGAGAGGAGAGTTGTTTGGGAGGACCTTCCTAATCGCACTTCTTGAAGTTGCTTTGCAGACAACGCTGCGCTGTTTCCTGCGCTTTCTGAATCTGAGGCGGAGTCATGCGTGACGCTATAATCTCACGGTCCTTCATTAACTCATTTTTTGAACCACCACTCGACGATGCCGCCGCAACGGTGTACCACATATGCGCACGAACATAGTCCTGTGGAACGCCCTCCCCCTTGGCATACATCTGGGCTAGTTGGTTCTGGGCGCCCGCGTGGCCTTGTCCCGCCGCCATGCGGTGCCATTTCAATGCCGCCTGGTAGTTCTGTCCCACACCCAGACCGCTGGCATGCAGCAGTCCAAGGTTGTACTGTGCCCGCGCATCTCCTTTCTCCGCCAAGGGGTAAAAGAGTCCCGCCGCAAGTTTGAACTCTCCACGCTGCAACGCCTCGTATGGTTCGTCACCGGACAGTGCCGCTGCCGCTGCCGCTGTCGCACCGACGACGACGACCAAAATCACCGCGAGTAGGAAAAGCCTCATCGTCTACCTACCTTTAAACACACTCTGAGCAGCATCGGGATCGTGAGCCTCCTACACTCAGTTACAAGACCACTGTATTATTCCGCTTCTACCTGCACTATGGAAGGGCCAAACGTGAGCACGCGTATTCTTGTCGAGCGAGGCCAAGTTGTCATCACAATGTTGCTTTCGCTACGATATTGTTCGTCGGTATCAACGAAGCGACTCGTTTTGGTGATGGAAAGCCACTGGAGGTACTCATCCGCTCACGATCAATGCTGATGGAGCGATAAAGAGTCCGTGGCACGCACCAAGCGAATGTTGACGCTAACGCCGGGATTTGAGACCCGGATACCCATGAGGCGCTAGACCATGAAGGCGGCGCGGCCTCTATCCTTGTGTCGCCCTGAGTCATACCGTTGCAGATTCGCCAGTATTTAGCAGCATTCTTCCGGCAGCGCAATACCGCAGGAAACGGCAGAATAGGCAGCCACTTGCCATTATGCGGCAGTCATCCGGTGAGGGTTGATGCCTTGGGACGCGGTCTGGTCGTGTGCTGAAAAAGGCATTTCGAACAGGTGTAATGGACACACTGGTCGCCGCCGACCAGCCGTTTCTTCATGAGAATGTTGCACCAGGTGCAGAAGCGATCCGGGATCGCTGTCACCTTTGCGTGAATTCCATGGACGTCTTGCTCCTGAGCCTTAAGGAACATACACATTAGACTGCGGTCTTGAGTGAATCGATGACCCGTTACGCCTGACTCAACGCGGCTGAGCACCCATCATCAGAGTAGGGGATCCAAACTCCCTCCAATAGCCGACATGCCAGAGCGTGTTCAAAAAATGTTCCCAGTCTGACCATCTTGCCACACTTGACCGTCTTTTTTGAGTCGAGGGATTAGTGCGCCAACTCATCCCGGACCGCCCAGAACAAGTCCTCTATTCCAAAAGGGCTTGCGCAACGTCTGTCGTGCACCCAACAGTCGAGCGGTACTCAGCATGGACTGATCACCGACCGTGCCGGAGACGGCAATGACTTTGACATTCAGGAATTCGCGAGTGAGTTCCATGATGGTATCGAGTCCGTTCAACTCAGGCATCAGAAGATCGACGATGACCAAATCCACCGGTCTCTGCCGGTACAAGGCGACCCCCTTGCGTCCATTGGACGCTTCCACCGCATCATGTCCTGCCGATTGAAGAGCCGTCGACAACAATGTGCGAATGGGAGCCTCGTCATCCATCACCAATATCGTGGCCATACCCCCCTTCAACAGACATGTCGCTGAACAATTGTCAAAATCTACGTGAATTGGGTGTGGCTTCAACGAAAAGCCCGATTCAAGAAAGGGGCAAGGCCACAGATAGACCGCAGTCACATGCCGCAGAGAGACCCTTATTAGGCTGCGGACCGCGGGTTCATTCAATCATTAGCTTGCGGAGCTGGTCGGACGGGTGCGTATCCACGACAACCTCCTGTTGGATGAAGCATGAAAAGCTTAGCTTCCAAGTCAGGAGAGGTCAAACCAACATCACAACTGATGCGAAAGCTGACGAGTCCAGGTGCTGCCTGTTACACTGCTCAGTGCGGGAATTCGCAGGACCACTGTGCCTCCTCTTCCTCAGGCGCCAAGCGCCAAGCTTTGGTCGATCAGCGCCGCAGCTCGTGATGCCCCTCCGCTCGCGTGGATCGCGTCCCGGATCCGTTCAGCGGCCGCACGGTACGATGGGTCGGACCGTACACGGACCACTGCGGCGCGCAGCGTCTGCGGAGTCACTTGCTTGGGGGGAATGGCCTCACCCGCCCCAATCCAGGCAACGCGGGCGGCGATGCCCGGCTGCTCATTTGTCACGGGGATCGCCACCATCGGAAGCCCGGCACCCAGCGCATCGAGAACGGTGTTCAGACCGGCATGGGTCACCGCAATGGTAGATCGGCGGAGCAGGTCCCCCTGAGGGGCATAGGAAACCACGACTGGGTTCCCAGGAAGTTTCCCAAGCGCCTCCGGGGAGATCCCATTACCAGTTGAGAGCACCAATTGGGCATCAACCCCCTCACAAGCCTCTGCAATGACCCGAAACATCCCGACGACACGGTTCTGCAGTGTTCCCAGCGAGGCATAGATCAATGGTCGTCCATCGAGGCATTCCCAGGGGAATTGAACCGGCTGAGTTCCGACTGATCGCTGGAGGGGACCAACGAACCGAATGTGATTCGGTAACCCACGCCGGGGGAACTCGAATCCTTCCGGTTGTTGACTGATCTGTAGCCTGTCAGACCAGACATGCGACATCCCTGCCGGGATTGAGAGGCCGAGCCTGCGGCGATGGTTCTGAATGCGTGTGACGATTGGGGCATACAGTCGGTTGAGTCCTGCCCATGCGATCCGATTGCGAATCCGTGCCCACAAGGCATCCCGCGGTTGCCAGTGGGTAAAGTACGGCGGGACGGAGGGGTCAGGGTTCAGGAGGAGCGCATTACAGACTGTCGCGAACGGGAGCCCCAGCTGGTCGGCGACGGTCCCACCGGGAAACGAGGCCTGATCAACCACCAGGGCGGTCACACCGGCGGCACGCACAACAGCCGGGCCGACCTCGAGAATCGCATCAGCCGCGCGTGCACCGATTGCAAGGGTATGCTTGAGCGCTGTCCCGCCCTGAAGTGCCCCGAGCTTGTGGAACTCGGCCTGGTATTGATCAGCCGCGAAGACCGATCCTCCGAGCGGAACGCTGTCAAATCCAGAGGCCGCGATCGAGGGGGGAGGCGTGCCTAACAGGAAGAAGGTAACCCGGTGTCCCCGGGCGCGGATCGCATCGGCCAGCGCCAACATCGGATTCACATGTCCTGGCGTATTTGGGCAGAGAATGCCGATGTGCCCCATTAACTGCCCTTTCTCAACCTATTCAAAGGGAACCCGATTGAGTGTGATACCCAGCAGAGCGGCAGCTCTCTACGTATTAGACATTGCACCATACTCCATGAATCTCGCCGATTCAATGCGGCCGATGAGGGTATGGAACAGCGGGCCTGCGACGCGAGGAGGAAGCTCGACAAAGTGCTACCGGGCGAGGTGGTCCAAGCCTATGTGACAGAGCGGGGCCATACAACTTTCCATTTTCACCTTTGCGTCCTGGCTTATTATGCGAGTGTGCCTCTGGCCAAGGTGAGCAATCCTTGAGGGCATACCTCACCGAACATGACACTGATATGCCCACTGTCGCCGAAGCACCTAACTTCGGCTGTACGGGTCCTAGACTCGACTAAGTCAGCAGAACCTCAAAGCCACGTTCTCTTGGAGCGTACTTCTTGACTTGACACCACTACTCCTATACAAAAAGCCTATCCTTCCTGGTATCTAAGATGGATCTATTCGATCTAGCTAATAATCTAGAGCTCTCAAAAAAACAGTCGTTCTTGTCAGGGCCCTTAACTCTAGAACACGATGAGAAGTCGAGGGAGGGTGTGCCGGGCATCCATTCGTTGGCTGGATATCAAGCGGCTGCCAGTGAAGAAACCAGTCGACGAATCTCTCACATCTTCAATGAAAGCTGCGGATATCGACCTGATGGCAAACAGTACAGTTTGGATCCAAAATCTGTACCGGAAGGGCTGCAGCAGACGGATTATGTATTCCTTGCTGGCGAATCCGACACAGCAATTGGCTATTTGTTTGGCAAGGAGATTCCATCATCCATGGGACGGATTGCATGGATAGAATCCATGGCAGTCTTACCACTCTATCGCAGGCAAGGTGTAGCCACATCTTTGCTACGTTCATTCGTCAACGCGACAAAAGCTGCCCCAAGACTGGGGTGTGCAACTCCTAATCCCATAGCGGCCCTGATTGTGAGCCGTACAGTAGACGGCAAAATGTTTCTGGGGAAGTGCGGAACCCCCTATCGGCTTGTCCAGCTTCTGAAAGAGATCCGGCAACACTGCTTCGATTTGCGAAGTTGCTCTATTGATGAATCCAACCTCACCATAAGAACGGGTTTCAGTCCCCTATCTCGCTGCGACCAAAGAGAATGGCTTCCACGGACATTTCAGCCACAACCTCAGTGGTGGAACAGCATCGAGCATTTGCCAAACGATTTCGAAGCACTGCTTATTATCGAACGTCGGACATAGACGTGCCGGCTCACGGCTCGCCTTATACTTTCCAACATTATCCTGCCTCACACGCCGCCGAAGACTCGGACCTCGTGGGTTCTGTGGCAAGAGTGTTCTCTAACAGTTTCGGTACAAACCCCAGTACAGGCCAGCCCTATCGGTTAGGGCCAAAGACAACAAAGAACCGTCTTCGTGGCGCAAACGATTTGGTGGTTGCAGTTGAGGGATCGCAGGGGACGGCAGTGGGATATGTCTATGGCCGATCTCTCATTTCCCCAGAAGGGTCTGTCGTCTGGATCGATTCACTTGCCGTTTTACCCGAGCACCGGCGCCTTGGATTAGGAACTAGCTTGGTGCGATCTTTGGCAGATCAGCACAATGAGGCGCGATGGGTTGGTTGTGCGACGCCGAATCCCGTTGCCGCCCTCGTCATAACAAGAGCGGCTGGAGGAAAGCCATATGCCGGTGTCTGCTTTCCCCCTCCACAGCTTTTAGACATGATTGAGGGTATCCGCGGCAAGATACCGGACTTACAAGGTGCAGACTTTAATCCATTCCGGCTGTTAGTTAGGACACGATTTAGTCCCACATCCACGGGCGATAGCAAAGAATGGACCCCTCCACACCCCAGCGAACCACCGCCGTGGTGGGGATCTTTGGAGCACTTACCCTCAGACCACGAGGCTCTGCTCATCATCGACCGCCACGACTCCCGTTAGCCTCGTCACTTAACATTTGCCCGACAATTCAGCCTAAGGCAGCACCATAGCCGGTATTAGCACATTGTGCAGTGCGGCCACTCAGCGGTTCACATAAGCTTCGCCCCTGTGGCTTATCGGCCAAGTGTTGTCTCATCATCTACTCGCGAAAAGCGTGGAATGGACACGCCTCCCTTATCGACGCGCTCAGTAAACATGGCAACCGGTCTTATCCAGAGCCCTCGCTCACCATACAAGGCCCGGTACACGACAAACTCCTCCTCCGTTTCTGAATGTCTGGCCACTCCCAAGACTTCATAGTCCTGGCCTTTATGGTGTCGGTAAATGCCGGGTGAGACCATGATGGACTGCCTCCTCATAGTGGGGACACCTACATGTTCACCTGACAGTTACTTGACAATCTAGCCGAAAACGACTTCCAAAGAGGTGCTCGGTGGTGTCAAGAATGATGGTCATGAAACAGTGAAACCGCTTGATACGAGCGGGGAAAGAGGGTTGGTGCCGAAGCCGGGATTTGAACCCGGACACCCGTGAGGGCGCTAGACCCTGA
>CAZNBG010000159.1:0-7114 GCA_964570915.1 uncultured Nitrospira sp.
AAAGAACTCAAGGAGGAGTTGGTCAGGTGTGAACAGCAGCTGCAACAGGCAGGCGTATGCGAAGAGAATGTGAGGAACCGTATGCGGGGGGCCAAGCAATTCGTGGCCTTTCTGTACGGCAGGTACCTCGGATAGCACTCGGTTCATGTCATGCCCAATTGGCGCCATATGAAAGGCATTCTGGGGGAATATGAACAGACACAGGGAGCCATTCAACCAAGGAGGGACCCATGACAACCGCGCGTTCAATATCGGTCTTCGCGATTCCCGCATTTTTGCTCGGGTTCGTGTTGGGAGGGGTGTCGTTGCACATTGCTTCGGCTGAAGGTCTCTTTGGAATCAAGGATTCCGTCACCCAGATCGGGACCTCTTTGGTCGACATGCAGAAGAATGTCGATGCCCTGCAGAAGAATATGAATACGCTCAAAGAGACGAAAGATAAACTGTCTTCACTGTCGCCATCTGGTGATGGCGCTCGAGGGGCAATGGACGCCATTATGAAGAAGTGAGGTCAGTAGCAGACAAACAAGTGCTTTGGTAGCAACCCACCGATGTCCGGTTGGTCTGGTGAGAGGCTGGACCAACCGGATCCTCTGCCAAAATACGACTTCGTAACGTTGTTGATTTTCTGCCAACCTTCTCTTCACACCACTGTTCATAGACCTATATTGCACAAGAGTGAGTGATTCCCCTCAGGATCGACACCACCCATCACCCTGAAACGACCACCACTCCACCTCTCCTCTACAATCCTGAGAGCTCCAGATTCTTTTTCTAGAAACCGCAGCGCGGCCCTCCTTGTGGCAACGAGGGGCTGGGGGCAAAACCGTTCTGGACACGGTGTGCTTTCGGCCGGAGCACAAGGGCAGTGCAATCTTTTGTGTAGGGGGAGTCCACTCTCTTGCATGTGGGCGAGCTCCCAGCACTTTCGCATAGTGCCATCAAAGTGGCTCTAGTGACCGCCTTGACGTGAACACTTTGACGCAAGCGTTAATCACCAGCCTTCACCATTCCGGAGATCTGAGCGAGAGTTGGTTCCAGAAATTGAGCGGCGTCAACTGGGGGGCAATCGTTGTCCCCACCCGTCCGGTGACGGGAGCCCTTTCCATTCTCAGCACGCTGGGCGCGATCTTCACGGATGCGGTGCAAGGATCGGCGAGCGGTATATCCACTGTCTTCGACGCCATCAGTGAGTACATTGGCGATGAGAACGATGATAGGTTGCCGAGATGGAGGCCCCTCGAAAGAGATATGTACGTGAATCTAAATTAATTTATATAATCTAGGTGTAAATACATTGGAAATAGTTATTGCGTAAGATGATGCCTTCGTAAATCTGCAGCGAGACAATTCCCTCATTTATCATTCCAGGAGCTAAGGCACATGAGTGATCTTCAAGGCCAGCCTATCGCGCTAAATGTCCGACTGAAGCCCAGCAAGTCCTCAGCGCATCCACGTACGCAGAAACCGAAGCTGAAGGGCTGCGTAGGAGAAAGAAGCACGAGCGAGTTCCGGATTGAGACCTGTGGCCATACATGAGATGGTGTGAGGGTTCTATTATGCATCGAAAGTGGTTGATCCTGACATTCCTCATAGTGCTTGTGAGCCCGCAGCTGGTGGCGTGTGCAGCACTTACGCCTTACCCCGTGAAGGATTCGGGCCTGTTGGCCGAAGACGCCGATATCGTGTGGCTGGATAATCAGCGGGTCTTATTTCATGGCTACAAGGCAGTGGAACAGGCCAAAAGTCCAAAAGAATTTCACCGTTTCATCGACCGGGGTCTTTATCTCTGGGATACAACGACCGGTTCGGTTGCGCTCTATGACACGTTTGATAAGCGGTCGGATGGTCTGCTGCTGAAAAGTAGCTTATGCGTCCATGATGGCGTGTTGAGCTATGTCAATCGTGGCGTCCTTATCAGTGGAAAACCCGGACAAGAGACCAAGACCAATCCCCCTAAATACCCTTACTGGGTCAACTCGCACAGTTGCCGGTACTACGACGCGAAGCCCGTTTTGGTCGGTGAGGACCATCAGACCATCCTACTCCGAGAGGAGCACGGGTATTTGGATCTCGGGACAGGACCCAAGCCAAATTATCTGACACTCCGGATGGAGCAGCCTAATCCGTCCATCAGCTTTTATTCTACTGAAGCGAAGAAAAGTTTCACCTTGCCGATGGGATGGCAAGAAGTGGGATTCATTCAGGTCCATTATGCGCCATTTAGTAACCGCTATTTACTGTCTGGCCTTCAGTACTATGACGAGCAGCGAGGGTTCTTGCCGGCCTGGCCCCGTGACGCACCGCATCGAGTGTGGTGGCTCAGTCCTGATGGGACACTCGAAAAAGAAGAGGTGCCCGACATGATTGCCACGCTTCAGGGCGGTTCGCCTCGAATGTTTCCTATTCGAGGTGGGCTATTTGTGATTTCGAGTAATACTCGAAATATGCGAGAGCCTCGTGCAGCAGGCGGGTTTGTTGTGCGAGGACAAGCCATCCAAAAAACTGTGACTGGTATGCTCAAACGAGCAGCGGTGTCTCCCGAAGGCTGTCGAGTGGCGGTGGTCAACGATACATACGCGAAAGATAGACCGGTGAGTGAACGCATACGCTTGCAAATCATTGAACTTTGTAAAGGAGAGTAATGATGGCGCTGCCAAATGGATTAAATAATCTCGCCAAACTCACGCTCTTGGCGAGTGATGAATCATACTTCTCGCTACAATTTCCTGTTCTTGGCCAGAGCCCGCTCCAGCCGTTACCTGATACTCCTGCCTATAACATCTTTCCGCAGTACGACATTGTGCCGGCGCGAGCGTTTGTGGTTGATCGTACGTTTGTAGACGATACCACCGGGTTCAAAGCGATTGCATTTCGAAATGTCGAAACCAATGAAGCCATCATTGCGTTCGGTGGGACGGATGGACTCAATGCCCAAGATTGGGCCTCGAATGTCGAGCATCTCGGGTGGAGTCAGTGGAGACTGGTATGAGTCAGAAGAGAAGAATAAAAGACATACTCCCTTCAATCATCCTCTTATTCTTGATCGGCCTGGAAACCCAACTTGCAGCCTGTGCAGAACTTATTCCTTATCCCGTGAAGGATTCTGGTCTGTTCGCTTCAGATATGACACATGTGCTGTGGCTAGATAATTCGCGGGTCCTCTTCAATGGTTACAGGAGCGTGGAGTATGCGGCGGATAATTCTCTTAAGGCGGTGCGATTCCGGGATGCCGACTATTACATTTGGGATCTGGAAAAAGGAACTGTCCAACGGGACGCGGATCTGAGGGGCACAAGCAAAATCTGTGTGCATGAAAATTATTGGTCCTACATCCGACCATCGAAGGAGAATGAAAAGGAATATGTGTTGGTGTCAGGAAAGAAAGGGGAGGAGACTGAACGCCCATATCCGAAGGTCCATTGGTTCAACCCAATCAGTTGTCGGTACTACGATACGAAGCCGTTTTGGATCGTGGAGGACCATAGGACGATTCCGTTGTTAGAGGAGCACGGGTATCTGGATCTTGGAACGGTGGTCCCACCGCAGCCGGATCTTCTCACGCTGCGGCTTGAACATCCCAATCCTCCCATCAGTTTCTATTCCGTCCACGCTAAGAAGAGTGTCACCTTGCCGATGGGATGGCAAGAAGTTGGGTTCATTCAGGTCCACTACGCGCCATTTAGCAACAGTTACTTGCTCTCTAGGCTTCAATACTATGACGAGCAGCGAGGCTTTTTACCTTCCTGGCCAGAGGATGTGGCGCCTAGTATCTGGTGGCTTAGCCCAGATGGGACTGTCAAAAAAGAAGAACTGCTCAATATCCCACTGCTGCAAGGAGGGGCGCCCCGAGGGGTGCCTGTTCGAAATGGGCTTTTTGTCGTGGCAGGCAACACTAGAAAAACGCCGGAACCAAGTGCAGTAGGAGGATATCTTCTCCAAGGACAGAATGTTCAAAGGGTTATGAACGGCATGCTTAGACAAATGGCGGTGTCGCCCGATGGCTGCCGAGTGGCGGTGGTCAATGATACGTACGTGAAAGATAAACCAGTGAGTGAGCGTATACGTTTACAAACCATTCAATTTTGCCAAGGAGAGTAAGCTGTGACGTTACCAAGTGGATTGAATAGTCTCGCCAAACTCACACTCTTAGCGAGCGATGAAGCGTATTTCTCGCCCCAATTTCCCGTTCTTGGCCAGAGCCCGCTCCAGCCGTTGCCTGATACCCCTGCCTATAATATTTTTCCGCAGTACGACATCGTGCCGGCGCGAGCATTTGTGGTCGATCGTACGTTTGTAGACAACACGACAGGGTTCAAAGCAATCGCATTTCGAAATGTCGAAACCAATGAAGCCATCATTGCGTTCGGTGGGACGGATGGACTCAATGCCCAAGATTGGGCCTCGAATGTCGAGCATCTCGGGTGGAATCAGTGGAGGCCAGCATGAGCCGAAAGAGAGGAATAGGGATATTCCCTTCAATCATCGTCGCGTTCTTGATCGGGCTAGACACTCAACTCGCGGCCTGTGCAGAGCTGGCTCCTTACCCCGTGAAGGATTCAGGCCTGTTGGCCGAAGACGCCGATATCGTGTGGCTGGATAATCAGCGGGTCTTATTTCATGGCTACAAGGCAGTGGAACAGGCCAAAAGTCCAAAAGAATTTCACCGTTTCATCGACCGGGGTCTTTATCTCTGGGATACAACGACCGGTTCGGTTGCGCTCTATGACACGTTTGATAAGCGGTCGGATGGTCTGCTGCTGAAAAGTAGCTTATGCGTCCATGATGGCGTGTTGAGCTATGTCAATCGTGGCGTACTTATCAGTGGAAAACCCGGACAGGAGACCAAGACCACGCCCCCGAAATATCCCTATTGGGTCAATCCACACAGTTGCCAGTACTACGACACGAAGCCCGTTTTTGGTGTTGAGGACCATCAGACTATTCCACTCTTAGAAGAGCATGGGTATCTGGATCTTGGGACGCGACCGGAGCGAGATTATCTGACGCTCCGGCTAGACCAGCCCAACCCACCTATCAGCTTCTATTCTGTCCCAGCCGAGAAGAGCTTTAGCTTGCCCATCGGATGGCTCGAAGTAGGGTTTATGCAAGTCCATTATGCGCCATTTAACAACACCTATTTGCTGTCTGGGCTTCAATACTATGACGAGCAGCGAGGGTTCTTGCCGGCCTGGCCATGGGATTCAGCGTATCGGGTCTGGCGGCTCACCCCCGAGGGAACCATCACAAAAGAAGAAGTCCCCAACATACCGGTGCTTCAAGGCAGCAGGCCCAGGGTAGTTCCTTTTCGGGATGGCCTCTTTGTCGCGGGCGGAAACACCAGAAATCTGCGTGAACCTAATGCGGCAGGCGGGTTTGTGGTGCGCGGGCAGGCCATTCAGAAAGTGATAACCGGTAGTTTTCGACGAACGGAGGTGTCGCCGGATGGTTGCCGGGTGGCGGTTGTGAACGATATGCACCGGAAAGATATTTCTGTAAGCGAGCGGACACGTTTGCAAATCATTGAGCTTTGTCAAGGAGACTAACCATGCCCCTCCCAAGTGGATTAAACAATCTCGCAAAACTCACGCTCTTAGCGAGTGATGAATCGTACTTCTCACTGCAATTTCCAGTTCTTAGCCAGAGCTCGCTCCAGCCGTTGCCTGATACCCCTGCCTATAATATTTTTCCGCAGTACGACATCGTGCCGGCGCGAGCATTTGTGGTCGATCGTACGTTTGTAGACAACACGACAGGGTTCAAAGCAATCGCATTTCGAAATGTCGAAACCAATGAAGCCATCATTGCGTTCGGTGGGACGGATGGACTCAATGCCCAAGATTGGGCCTCGAATGTCGAGCATCTCGGGTGGAATCAATGGGCTGGCAACAACGGCCGCAACCGAACAGATGTCTTTGCGTATCTCAACAGCCTCGATCTCACCACGAAGATTCATTTCACCGGGCAGAGCCTGGGTGGGGCTCTGGCGCAATATGCGAGCTATGAATATGTTCGCAACAAAACTGTGCAGTTCAAGCCTGAAGATGGAGGGCAACAGAACATTGAATTCGATCCATCGTTCGATAAGAGCCGTCTTACCCTCACCACCTTCAACGCATTTGGTGGACAACTTGGCTTGGAGCAAAATACAACAGCGTTCAATTCGGCCATCCTCACTGGTCTCGGCGCATCTGCTCATTTTGTCATCGACGGCGATCTCATTAGTCGGCTGGGAGACGGGCATGTTGGGGGACCGGTGTATCAACTCGAGTATGTCTCGACTCGGATCAACGCCGAGACGGGGCAACCCTATTTTCTCGATTTGATCGACGGCCACCGGATCGAGACGGGGTTCTATGCGAATGTGACCCCACTGGAAGCTTTTGACGAAGCTCAAACACTCACAGCGGCCGAGCGAAGTGCGTACTACCTGCCCATGGCCTCGCTGCAAAAAATGACCGGACTGCTCAGCAATATTCTGAACGACAAAGATGTGTCGCCAGTGGAATCCCTTCCCCGGCTCTACGCGGGGATAGCCGCGGGTTTGGCGTTCGGCAACCAGAGTGAACTCAATACCTTGGTCCAGGCCGTGCTCAAAAACCAAGCCGATGCGGGGAAGCTCACATCGACTCAATATGCGGCGCTCCAGGCAATTCGCTTTGGCGCCGTCCGCCCCGTGGCTGGCGCGGTCTATCCCATCACGCTCATTGCCGCTGGGTTCGTCGATGCGGCGGAACTGGGTATCAATGGTATTCAATCTGCCTATGCCGCAGTGAAGGAGTTCTTAGGTCTTCCCGGCACGGCTGGTCCGTCTCTTCCGACCGCCCTGCCAAGCCATACATTGTTTGAGAAGATGAAGGCGTACTTCTCGTTGATCCCTGGAGTCCTGTCCGACAACGAATCGGTCCCTGCTGGACAGATCACGCGTCTGAATCTGGATCTCACCGACTATGCACAAGTTCTGTTGGATAATCCCAGCTCAAGCTGGCGGACGGATACGCTTGCGTGGCTCCGGACGAAAGCCGTCGAGGCGGAGTTCAAGCCTGCCGAAATCAATCAAATCGCAGTCGCATTGTATAACAGCATGAGTGCCATTCCTGGTCTGGCTCCTACC
>CAZNBG010000160.1:0-7108 GCA_964570915.1 uncultured Nitrospira sp.
TTGGTTTTTGCAATACGGGCTAAAAGCCGGTTTTTAACCCGTTTCTGCGGGGTGTCCGGGGCCTTCCGGTTTCTTCTCATGGGGACCTGCTGGTCATTCTGCGGGCGCTCCGCGAAGCCGGTACCGCCCTCGACAGTGGACATCTCGTCTGCATTTTCCCCGAGGGCCAGATCACCCGCACCGGAACGCTCCTGCCGTTTCGACGGGGATTTGAACGAATCATGAAGGGCCGAACCGTTCCAATCATTCCCATTCATCTCGATCGTGTATGGGGAAGCGTCTTCAGCTTTAACCACGGCCGCTTTCTCTGGAAAGTGCCGGAACAACTTCCCTATCCCGTCACCGTGTCGTTCGGTGCACCGCTGCCGCCGGATACATCGGCGCACGAACTGCGGGACACGATTCGTGAACTCGGCGAAGCGGCCTGGCAATTCAGGAAGCCGGGTCGGCCGACGCTCCATCGCCAATTTATCCGATCGATGCGTCGTTACCCTTTTCGCCTGGCCATGGCCGACCACAATCGCCCCCACGTCTCATCCTTGCAAGCGCTTATCGGGTCAATCGTTCTTGCGAGGACGCTTCAGCCGTATTGGAAGGATCAACAACGGGTAGGTGTCCTACTGCCGCCTACCGTCGCCACCGCCCTGGTGAATGTCGCCGCACCTCTCTGCGGCAAGACCATTGTGAACCTGAACTACACGGTCGGGAAATCCGGGCTGGAGGCCGCCGTAGAACTTGCCGGCCTGCGCACCATCGTCACGAGCCGTACCTTCGTTGAGAAAGCCAAACTCGAGCTGCCCGACGGACCGTCAGTGATCTGGCTGGAGGACCTGGCAAAAACGATCGGAACCGGCCAGAAAGCGCTGGCTGCCCTGCTGGCCTTATTCGCTCCCTGCCGTCTCATCGAACGCGCCTGCGGGCAGACAGCCCCACTCACTCCGGACAGCATGGCCACAATCATTTTCAGCAGCGGCAGTACCGGAGAACCGAAAGGCGTCATGCTTTCGCACTTCAACATCGACGCCAACAGTCAAGGCGCCACACAGGTGCTCCATTTCTATCAGGGCGAACGGGTCCTCGGCATCCTGCCGTTTTTCCATTCATTCGGATACATGGTGTTCTGGTTCGTGATGTCCAACAATGCGGCGATGATTTTTCATCCTTCTCCCCTCGACGTAGCGGCGATCGGCGACATCCTCCGACGGCATCGGATCACCTTCATCGTCACCACGCCGACGTTCCTGCAACTTTACTCCCGCCGCTGTACGCCCGAACAATTCAGCTCGGTGCGCGTCATTATCACCGGCGCGGAAAAACTGTCGGCTCGGCTCGCCGAAGCCGTCGAAGACAGGTTTGGCATCGGCCCGATCGAAGGCTATGGCGTCACGGAGTGTGCTCCCGTCATTGCCGTCAATTGCCCGGACTTCCGCGCTGCCGGCTATTACCAACCGGCATCGCGCCGCGGCACTGTCGGCCAGCCGCTTCCCGGTATCTCGCTGCAGATCGTCGACCCGGATAACTACACTCCACTGCCGACCGGCACTCCCGGTATGCTGCTCGTAAAAGGCCCTAATGTGATGAAGGGGTACCTCGGACGCGAAGACCTCACGACGCAGGTGATGCGGGACGGTTGGTACATCACAGGGGACATCGCCGCCCTAGATGAAGATGGATTTTTGACGATCACCGACCGGCTTTCGCGCTTTTCAAAAATTGGAGGCGAGATGGTCCCGCATGGAAAAGTCGAAGAAGCTTTGCAGCAAGCAGCCGGAGCAGATATCCAAGTCTTTGCCGTGACCGGTCTTCCGGATGAGAAAAAGGGAGAGCGGCTGGCCGTGCTTCATACTCTTGACGATGACTTGATTCCAGGCATTCTTGCAAAGGTATCGGCTAGCGGCCTTCCGAATCTGTTCATCCCGTCTCGGAGCCAGTTCGTCAAGGTCGATGTCTTGCCGCTCCTCGGCATTGGCAAGCTGGATCTCCGGCGCGTGAAGCGCATCGCGACGGAACGGCTCAAAGTCAATGCCGAATCATAAGTTTCATGCGCTGAGTTCTGGAGACCAGCGGTCGAATGCCGGGTGCTGAGATTCATCCACACGACGATTGCCGCATGACTGAGAAAACGTTGATCGACTGCCATGTCCATCTTGCGGCGTTGCCGGATGGCGACAACGGCTGTTTCATCTCGCCGAAACTCCTTCGCAGTCCGCTCTTTCGATTTCTCCTGTGGAAACATGACCTCTCACTAGCTCAGCCGCGGGCGACCAATCAACAATACCTTGATCACCTCCTCACCGAGTTACGCGCGTCCCAGCATGTCTCGAAGGCGGTGCTGCTCGGCATGGACGGATTCTACGATCAAACCGGGTTGCTCAATCGCCAACACACCGACTTTCTCGTCAGCAACGACTACGTGTTCCGCGTCGTGCAGACCTACCCTGATGTCTTTTTGGCCGGTCCTTCGATTAATCCGCAGCGGGAAGACGCGATCGATGAAGTCCATCGCTGCGCCGATGCCGGGGCCGTCTTGATCAAAGTTCTACCGAACGCCCAGCACTTCAACCCTGCCGACGAGAAATACAGACCATTCTATCGAGCTCTGGCGCAACGGAGATTACCCTTCTTGAGCCATGTCGGCTACGAATTCAGTCTGATCGGCAAGGACCAATCACTCGGAGATCCCTCTCGGCTCCGTCTGGCCCTGGAAGAAGGTGTGACCGTTATCGCCGCTCATGCCTGTAGTTATGGCCTGATGTTCTACGAAAAATTCCTTCCGACTTTTCGAGAATTGTGCCGCCGCTATCCGAACTTCTACGCCGACATTTCCGCCCTCACCCAACCCCACCGCTTGAAGATGCTGCTGCACCTCAGGCACCACCCGGAGATTCAAGCTCGACTCCTCTTTGGAACAGACTATCCGCTGTCGGTCTTCCACCTGGCAGCCTGGGGACGGGTTGGCCTTCAGACGCTGCGCCACATCATCCGGACGAAGAACCGCTTCGACCGTCAGGTAGAGGTCTGTGCAGGGTTGCATCTGAATTTTCGATCTTTCGGCGAACTCCTTTCGGATCGGACACCGAATGGTTGACGATGCCGAACCGATGCAAGCGGTTCGTCCCTCCAAACAAAACGGCCGTTCTCCCCTACCAGGGAAACGGCCGTTTCTCTGCCAACGCCATCAACCGCGGGGATGCTCTACGGATTAACCGAGATGCGATCCTTGATCAAGTCGAAGGTTTCTTTTGGAACGACGTTCTTCGCCACTAATTCGCCCTTGACGCGATAGGGACGATTGTTCACGATCCGATCGGCCTCGTCTTGCTTCAACCCCAAAAAGAGGATCATATCGCTCGCTGAAACCTTATTGATGTTCATCGCCGCCGAAGCAGTTGCAGGGGCTGCGGGAACGCTTCCGGATGGCGCCTGGTTTGGGGTCAGCGTGGCTGCTTGGGGCGAGGATCCTGACTGGGAGCGATCCTTGAGCTCTTTTTGGTAGCGAGTGACCAACGATTTCAGCGTATCGTTATGACGCTTCACGTCCTGATATTCCTGCCGCACGTTCTTATTTTGCGCCGATAACGCCTTGACCTTGTCTTCGAGGTCCTTTGTCCTTCCTTCGATCGTGCCTCGCTCCGTATCGCGTCCATGCTCAATGCGCTGGAGTTCATCTCGAGCCGCCTGGGCTTCATTACCGAACTTCACATTCGTTTCTTTGAGAGTTCGGACCTGTTGCTCCATGGCAGTTTTCTGTTGGCGAGCCTTCTCCAGTTCCATCTTGGCATTGTCCGCCTCGGCCAACGCCTCTTGGTATTTCTTGTTGGATACGCACCCCGTGGTTAACACCGCTCCGACTAACACTATTGCCGTCCACTCGCGTCTCATGCAATCCTCCCTCCATCAAATCCTACGACTTGACCGCGCTTCATGGGGATCTCACTTCCATCCGACTGTGAGAGTCGTGCTTCCGCTTACCTTCTCTGTGTGTATGCCAACACCCGGACGTTGTCAACATAATTGCTTTTGTGCGAGGCCATCCAGACGAGACACACACGATGACAAACCATCCGATGCTTGACGGATCAGCGTCGCTCTGTGATTATCGCCCACATTCTACCAAACATGGCTATGGGGATTGAAACGTCCACCTGACTATTCTAAGTGGTGTATGTATGAACGAATGGGGTCCGGCGCTCGCGGTGATTCTTGGGGTTGTCGAAGGACTGACGGAGTTTCTACCCGTCTCATCCACCGGACATCTTATTCTGGTCGGCCATGCCCTGGGTTTCACCGGCGACGTGGCCGCAAATGCGGAAATCTCCATCCAGTTGGGCGCGATTCTGGCCGTCATCGTATTCGAACGGGAAAAAATCGGACGGCTTCTAGCCGGCGCATGGGAAGAACAGAAGGCGTTGCGCTCGTTCTCAGCACCTCCGCCGCCCACCGCATGGACCAACCGTCTTAAGACGTCCATGCGAAGTCATCCGAATTTGTGGTTCGTGCTCGGTTTGGGAATCGCCTTCCTGCCCGCTGCCGTACTCGGTCTGCTGGCTCACGGATGGATCAAGTCCTCGTTGTTCACTCCCCAGACAGTGGCATCGACATCGATCCTCGGAGGTATCATCATCCTCATCGTTGAAGCCACGAAACGAACCAGCCGTGCAATGAGCCTTGATCAGGTATCGGCAGTCCACGCATTCTGGATTGGTCTCGCACAATGCGCCTCCCTGATTCCCGGTATGTCTCGATCCGGCTCAACCATCATCGGAGGCCTACTCGCCGGATTGGACCGCAAGGTGGCCACGGAGTATTCCTTTTTTCTTGCCCTCCCAACCATCATCGCGGCCACAGTCTATGAAACGTGGAAGGCACGGGGAACGTTTACCGAACAGGATTTTCTGGCGCTCGGCCTTGGCATGGTCATCTCATTTCTGGTCGCCTGGGCCGTCATCGCCGCCTTCTTGACCTACGTCCAACGCCATACCTTGCGCGTCTTTGCGTACTATCGTATTATCCTCGGGATTGTGGTCCTACTGGTCGTCCGCTGAAAGGAGTGGTTCATGTCTTCGGATACGATTCATGTCTACGATACGTGGGTGAACGGCAAGAGCGGTCGCATTCACTTCGATGTGATGACGACGGATGAAGTCACCGCCCTCAAACTCGCCCAGGAGTACCTCATCAGCATCGGGGAACCGAATGCGACGGTGACAACGAGAGAATGCCAATTCTGTCACAGCGAACCGCTGTTCATGTTCTCGGCGGAGCAGCAAAAACAAGCCAAAGAAAAAGGCGGATTTATCGTGAGAATGCCGGCTTAATTGTGAAGGGGTAATGGTTCGTGTTAGGCGCAGCTTCAACGCAGACCGTTCAAGAGTATTCCCCAAGCCGGAAATAGGTGTTCCTGCCTTAAGGGACGGAAGAAGTCTCCGAAGCCGTAGGAGGGTCGGTTCGTTTCTCAAACGCGAAGTGAATGATCAGGAAGATCACTCCGACGGTGATCGCGGAATCCGCTACATTGAACGCAGGCCAATGGTAGTTTTCGATATAGACGTCGAGAAAGTCGATCACTTCTCCAAACCGTAGTCGATCGATTAAGTTACCGATTGCGCCGCCGAGAATTCCCGCAACACTGACCCGGCCCATCCAATCCTGCTCCGGCATCCGTAACAGAATCGTGCCCAGCAACCCAAGGGCAAAAATCGACGTTAACCCGAAGAACACCATCCGAAATGCGTTGCTGCTCCCGGCCAGGAGACCGAATGCCGCGCCGGGATTTCGAATATACGTCAAACTGAACAGATTGGGGACGATGGGGATCGATTCATGGAGCCGCATGGTTTTCATGATCTGCTGTTTGGTCAGCTGATCCAGAAAAATGATGCCCCCGGTCACCGACGCCAAGGCCAAATTCCGCAAGATAGAGCCGTTCAACGGATCGCCTCCAGGCACCGATCGCAGAGGGTAGGATGGTCAGGGAAGGTCCCGACTGCAGGCCGGTAATTCCAGCAGCGCTCGCATTTCTCGCCCTTAGCCTTAAAGACCAGCACCCTAAAATCAGGCTTATGAGGCAAGTTATGAACTTCTTTCAACTCAACTTGTGAGACGATGAGGATGCTCGGCAGAACCTGCTCATATTGCTTGAGAAGCCCAAACTTTTCTGGATTTGCTTCGATCTGAATACCAGCTTCGAGAGAAGAGCCAATAACTTTTTCCCGGCGCTGTTCCTCAAGAGCCGCTTGTGCGGCCACTCTAACTTCCAGTAGTCGCTCCCACCGACTATCGAGTGCCGTATCCTTCCATCGTGGGTCCACTTCAGGAAATGACGACAAATGAACACTCTGCCCATTGAGGCTCATACGGGCAGCCTCGGGCAACTTCTGCCATATCTCTTCAGATGTAAAACTAAGGATTGGCGCCATTAACTTAGTAAGGGCTACAGCCACATCGAACAATACTGTTTGCGAACTCAGGCGAGCATGAGAGTCCTTGCGAAAGGTGTACAGTCGATCTTTCAAGATATCCAGATACACCGCGCTCATATCGACTGAACAAAAGTTATTGATCGCGTGAAAGATCACATGGAACTCGAAGTCTTCATAGGCCTTTGTTACCTTCTGAGTCAGTTCACTGAGCCGCATCAATGCCCAGCGATCCAACTCCGGCAATTCCTCATAGGGGACCCTGAAGTCATTGGGGTCAAAGTCATGCAGGTTGCTGAGCAAGAATCGGGACGTGTTGCGGATCTTCCGATAGGCCTCGATCAGATGATTCAGGATCTCCTGGGAAATGCGGAGATCCTCACGATAGTCTTGAGCCGCCACCCACAACCGGAGAATTTCCGCACCCGACTGTTTGATGACATCCTGCGGCGCGACCACATTGCCGGCCGACTTGGACATCTTCTTGCCCTGCCCGTCCACAACAAAGCCATGGGTCAATACCGCCCGATAGGGCGCCCGATGATCGGTCGTGACGCCGGCCAACAGGGCACTATGAAACCAGCCGCGATGTTGATCTGATCCTTCAAGATACAAATCAGCCGGCCACCACTGCTTCGGTTTCGCCACCGCCGCATAGCTCACCCCTGACTCAAACCACACGTCGAGAA
>CAZNBG010000161.1:0-2247 GCA_964570915.1 uncultured Nitrospira sp.
GCTTGGGGGCGTTTTATTGCGTCGTGTGGTAATTGACGGCCGGCCGGTCGTCTAGTTTGGGGATGCCGTCTTTGATCCAGGCTCGGCGGGCGGCGGCTGCGCGGGTGTACCGGTTGTAAGCAGGCCTATCGCAGGTTTGTTCGAGTCCTAATTCCATGCGGATGATATTGTGGGGATGCCGCTCGTGGAGCCGCTTCTGTCCGTCTGCATCGATAATATCGTATGGCGGAGCGACCACATGCTTGATCGCACCCACGATCGTCTGGTCGAACAGTGTCCCCTGGAACGGAAAGATCTGTGACATGAACAGCCCCTTTGCAATGTCGCAACAGCGACGATGGTTTGATGGTGACAAGAGAGAGCGGGGTTCTTTCGCCATACGCCGTGCCGCTCCCACGGCCCAGCGTACTTCCGGCTGGCGGAAAGGCACTTACCGATCGCGGGTAATCATGTAATCAGCGGCGACCGACAGCGCACGCCGCGCGGTACTATCGTCGAAGCGATCGAGCTCATGTTTCGCGGCGGCGATATAGGCTCGGGCGCGATCCATGGCGTAGGTGATCGATCCAAAATCGGCCATGAGCAAAAGAATGCGTTCTAGATCGGATGTACTGAGCGTCCGAGTTTCCATTCGATCTTTGATCATCTGTCTGTCCTGCTCCGAACAATGCTGCAGCAGATGCAGGAGCGGCAGCGTCGCCTTGCCCTGGCGGAGGTCCTGTCCGATCGTCTTTCCCAAAGACTCGCCGTTTGCCGTGTAGTCCAACGTATCGTCGGCAACCTGGAACGCAATACCAAGGTATTGACCGAACCGGAACAACGCTTCCTCCTGCGCCTCCGAAGCCTCGGCAAGGATAGCACCCATTCGGCAGGACGCGGCAATCAAGCCGGCAGTTTTGTGTTCGACGATCTTGATGTAATCAATCTCAGGCATCGAGGGGTTTCCGTTGTAATACAGCTGAAGCACCTCGCCTTCGGCCATCTTTTTACACGCATCGGCGAGGACCTCATTGATCCCCTGACTCTGGAATTCAACGACCTTGCACATCGCCTTGGTGTAGAGGTAATCCCCGACAAGAATGCTGATCTGATTTCCCCAAACCTTTCGGGCAGTTCGCTTCCCTCTCCGAATATCAGCATCATCAACCACATCGTCGTGTAACAGGGTCGCGGTGTGAATGTATTCCACAATACTGCCCAACTGATGGTGCTCGGATCCCGGATATCCGCAGAGGCGGGCCGATAGGAGTAAAAGCAGAGGGCGGATGCGCTTGCCGCCGCCGCTCAAGATATGGGCGGCAACGGTGTTGACCAGGGTCACGCTGGAGTCAAGATTCTTCCGGACTCGATCCTCAACTCCATCCAGCTCAGCGCGATAGGCTTCCCACACATCGGACATGCTGTGCAGAGTCGCAATCACTGGACCTTGTGTCATGTCGCGGATGGTATGGCAGCCGAGGAAATAAAGTCAAGCAAATGACGGCGGATAAGGACATCGGAATCTTGACAGAAGAATGACCCATCCAGTAAGGTCATGCCACCGTGAAAATCGACTGAGAATCAGCCTGAGGACTATGGGATCGAATCTGCCCAAAGTGTCTCACTCGTGTCATTCTTCATCCAATAGAGAAAATGCTCAATTTGTGAATGAGATAGACATATGAATCTTCCCGGTTTTCCACACCCGCAAGGTCTCTATAATCCCCAGCATGAGAAAGATTCCTGTGGAATCGGCTTTGTCGTCAACATTAAAGGGAAGAAATCCCATGACATCGTGCGGAAAGGGCTTCAAGTACTGGAGAATTTGACTCATCGCGGAGCGCAGGGATCCGATCCGTACACCGGAGATGGAGCAGGTATTCTGTTGCAAGTCCCGCACGCCTTTCTCCAACGGGTAGCTGGTGATGCCGGTGTGTCATTGCCTGGGGAGGGTGAGTATGGGGTGGGACAGTTGTTTCTGCCGCCGAACGCAGATTCCCGTCGGCTATGCGAACGGTTGTTCACGGACATCATTGCCGGGGAAGGCTTGCGCATGCCTGGCGTGCGTGATGTGCGAGGAACGACTAAAAGTATACGCGCTCTCAATAACGTTCATCAGCTCGCGGACATTCCCCGGCCAGTTTTCCTGCTCCAAGTCCGCCAGAGCCGCGGGCTCAAACGTCCCGCGCGGGATACCCATGCGTTCACCAAAATAGGTCAAAAAGTATTCCCCCACCGCCGCGATGTGGTCCACGCCCCCACCACGCA
>CAZNBG010000161.1:2257-7080 GCA_964570915.1 uncultured Nitrospira sp.
TCATGCGGCAAATCTTCATCGCGCGCGACGCGTTGAACGATGCCCAATTTGAACGAAAGCTCTACGTGGTTCGCAAGCGGGTCGAACAAGCGGTGGAGGAGTCGGCGATTCAAGGACGAGAACACGTCTATGTGTCGAGCCTGTCGGCCAATACCATCGTCTATAAAGGACTCTTACTGCCCCATCAAATGGCGGCGTACTATCAGGATCTCACCGACGAACGGATGGTGAGCGCGCTGGCACTGGTGCACTCGCGCTTCAGTACGAATACCTTTCCCACATGGCCGCGTGCGCATCCCTATCGATACGTGTGCCACAACGGCGAGATCAATACTTTGAAGGGGAACGTCAATTGGATGAAGGCGCGTCAGGGCCGTCTTCATTCCGAACTGTTCGGGAAAGACATGGAAAAGCTCTTCCCGATCGTGTCCGAGAATCAAAGCGATTCGGCTTGTCTGGACAATACGCTCGAATTTCTTCTGCTCGGCGGACGCTCGCTGCCGCACGCCATGATGATGTTGATTCCCGAGCCGTGGGTGGCGAACTCACAAATGGATTTGGATCGCCGGGGCTTTTATCAGTATCACGCGGCAATGATGGAGCCGTGGGACGGGCCGGCCGCCGTATGCTTCACCGACGGCAAGATGATCGGTGCCACCTTGGATCGTAATGGACTCCGTCCGTGCCGCTACCAAGTGATGACAGATGAAACGGTCGTGCTGGCATCGGAAGCCGGAGTACTTCCCGCTCCGGCGAAGGACATTCGAATGAAGGGCCGGCTCATGCCCGGACGTATGTTCTTGGTCGATACGGTACAAGGCCGGATTATCGATGATGAAGAGATCAAGGCCGATATCGTCAAGCGGAAACCGTACCGCAGCTGGGTCACGCAATACGGTGTCTCGCTCGACGAACTACCGGAGCCGTTGAACGTGCCGCAGCCGGATCATCCGACGATTAGGCAGCGGCAGCAGGCGTTCGGCTACACGGTCGAAGAGCTGAAGATGGTCATCACGCCCATGATCGTCAGCGGTGAGGAACCGGTCTCGTCGATGGGGACCGATACGCCTCTGGCGGTGCTGTCGAATCGGCCGCAGCTCTTGTTCAAGTACTTCAAACAACTGTTCGCTCAGGTCACGAATCCGCCGATCGATCCGATTCGTGAGCAGCTGGTGATGTCGCTGGTCACCAACATCGGACCGAAGCCTAATCTGATGGATGAGTCGCCTGAATCGTGCCGGCGGATCAAGGTGCAACAGCCGATTTTGACGAACGCCGATCTCCAAAAGATTCGCGGCATTTCCGACCCGAACTTCAAGAGCAAAACCCTCCGTATGTTGTTCCGCGTGGCCGAAGGGTCGGACGGCCTCGGCGCGGCGGTCGACGAGCTGTGTCGGGAGGCATCGCAGGCGATCAAGGAAGGGTATAAGTTCTTGATCCTCAGTGATCGCGGAGTGGACGAAGCCTGGGCGCCGATTCCCAGCCTCCTCGGTATTTCGGCCGTCCATCATCATTTGGTGCGGGAATGCTCGAGAACCGAAGTCGGCCTCATCCTGGAAACCGGGGAACCGCGAGATGTGCATCAATTCGCCTGCTTAATCGGCTATGGGGCCGGGACAATCAACCCTTATCTCGTCTTCGAAACGCTGGTCGATATGGAACGCGACGAGTATTTACCGGAAGGGCTCGACGCACAGACGGCGGAAGGCAAGTTCATCAAGGCCATCAATAAGGGCCTCCTCAAGATCTTTTCCAAGATGGGCATCTCGACGGTGCAATCGTACTGCGGGGCGCAGATTTTCGAGGCCATCGGGTTGAATCACGAGATCATCGATCGGTACTTTACGGGCACGGCATCGCGCATCGAAGGGGTCGGCATCGGCGAGATCGGCGAGGAAACCTTACGCCGGCATCGGACGGCCTACGAACCGGCGGCGATCCGTCAACTCGATTTCGGCGGAGAGGTGCATTACCGCATTCAGAGCGAACATCATAATTGGAATCCGGACACGATCTATAAATTGCAGCATGCCAGTCGTGCGAACGACGCGAAGACCTATGCGGAATTTGCCCAACTTGTCAACGATGAGAGTCAGCGGCGGTCGAACTTGCGCAGCCTGTTCGATTTTAAATTCGCGCCGCAACCGATTCCCATCGACGAGGTAGAGTCTGCCAAAGACATCGTCAAGCGTTTCAATACCGGCGCCATGTCGTTCGGATCGATCAGCAAGGAAGCGCATGAAACGCTGGCAATCGCCATGAACCGGCTCGGCGGCAAGAGTAATACCGGAGAAGGCGGTGAAGATCCCGAGCGGTTCAAGCCGCTGCCGAACGGTGATTCGAAGAACAGCTACATCAAACAAGTGGCATCGGCCCGATTCGGGGTGACGGCACATTATCTGGTCAATGCGCGCGAATTGCAGATCAAGATGGCGCAGGGCGCGAAACCGGGTGAGGGTGGGCAGTTACCCGGACACAAGGTCGATGAAAACATCGCGCGGTTCCGCTATGCCACACCGGGCGTGCAGTTGATCTCGCCCCCGCCACATCATGATATCTATTCGATTGAAGACCTCGCCCAGCTGATCTTCGACCTGAAGAACTCGAATCCGGAAGCCGGTGTGTCGGTCAAGCTCGTGTCCGAAGTCGGCGTCGGAACCGTTGCGGCGGGTGTCGCCAAAGCCCACGCGGATAAGGTGCTGATCAGCGGTGATTCGGGAGGCACGGGCGCGTCGCCCTTGTCGTCGATCAAATATGCCGGGATTCCGTGGGAATTGGGGCTCGCGGAAACGCACCAGGTGCTGGTGCTCAACGATCTCCGCGGACGTATCCGTGTTGAAACGGACGGACAGATGAAAACGGGCCGTGACGTCGTGATCGCCACGCTGCTCGGGGCCGAGGAGTATGGGTTCGCGACGGCCCCGCTGATCGTCGAAGGCTGCATCATGATGCGCAAGTGCCATCTGAACACGTGCCCGGTCGGCATCGCCACGCAGGATCCCGAACTGCGGAAGAAGTTCAACGGCAAGCCGGAACATATCGTGAACTACTTGTTCTTCGTCGCCGAAGAAGCGCGGCAACTCATGGCCAAGCTTGGGTTCAGGACGATCAACGAGATGGTCGGCCGCGTCGACAAGCTTAAAATCACCAAGGCCGTCGATCACTGGAAGGCCAAAGGGTTGGATCTTTCGCCCCTGCTGGCCATGCCCGAGGTAGGGCCGGACGTGGCTCGATATTGCGTGCAGAAGCAGGATCACGGTCTTGACCATATTCTGGACAACGAGCTGGTGGAACTCTGTCGGCCGGCGATCGACAAAGGCGAAAAGGTGGACATCCAACTGCCGATCCGCAACGTGAATCGGACGACGGGCACGGTGCTGTCCAGCAAGATCGCCAAAAAATACGGCCTGGAAGGTCTCCCGGAGGATACGATCTCGATCAAGTTCAACGGCTCGGCCGGTCAATCCTTTGGGGCGTTCCTGGCGCGTGGCATTACGCTGACGCTGGAAGGGGAGTCGAACGACTATATCGGAAAGGGACTTTCCGGCGGCAAGATCATCGTGTATCCACCGAAGGACGCACTCTACAATCCGGCTGAAACCATTCTGATTGGTAATACCTCCTTATATGGCGCGACGCAGGGCGAAGCCTATTTCTATGGACGGGCTGGCGAGCGGTTTGCCGTTCGAAACAGCGGAGCGCATGCGGTCGTCGAAGGGACGGGCGATCATGGGTGTGAGTATATGACCGGTGGCGTGGTAGTGGTGCTGGGCGGGACAGGGCGCAATTTCGCGGCCGGGATGTCCGGTGGCATCGCGTTCGTGCTCGACGACGGCGGAACATTCCAAAGCCGCTGCAATACCGGCATGGTTGAACTGGAGCCGGTGACGAGCAAGGAAGACAAACAGCTGCTTCACGGATTGATCACGAAACACTTCATGTATACCGGCAGCCGGAAGGCCAAGCAGGTCCTTGACGCATTTGACGCCACGGTTCCACAATTCGTGAAGGTGATGCCGGTCGATTACAAGCGGGTCATGGAAGAACGGAAGCGCAAAGCGAGCGCCGTTCACTGAACCGTGAAACATAAAAGGTAGGGAGTGAAGGGTAAAGGGCTGTGAGAAGAAATGGGTGATCCAAAAGGCTTCATGAAATATGCCCGTGAGGGCCCGAAGCGAAAGCCGGTCGAGTTGCGCGTGCTCGATTGGAAGGAGATGTACGAGCCGATCTCCGAAGAGAAGCTGAAGACTCAGGGCGCGCGCTGCATGGACTGCGGTGTGCCGTTTTGCCAGGGCAATACCGGTTGTCCCGTGGTCAATCTGATCCCGGAGTGGAATGATCTCGTCTATCGCGGACGCTGGAAGGATGCACTCAAGGCTCTGCACACGACGAATAACTTTCCCGAGTTTACGGGACGCCTCTGTCCCGCGCCCTGCGAAGGGGCTTGTGTGCTGGGGATCAATGAGGATCCGGTTTCCATCCGTATCATCGAATGGAACATTGTCGATCGCGGTTTCAATGATGGACTTGTCACCCCGATTTTGCCGGTCGTCAAAACCGGAAAAACGGTGGCGATCATCGGGTCCGGTCCCGCTGGGCTTGCCGCCGCACAGCAGTTAGCTCGTGCCGGCCATGACGTGACCCTCTTCGAAAAAGCCGATCGGATTGGTGGCCTGCTTCGTTACGGCATTCCCGACTTCAAGATGGAGAAGTGGGTGATCGACAGACGGTTGGAGCAGATGAAGGTTGAGGGAGTGAAGTTTCAAACCGGCGTCACGGTCGGAAAGGACATTACCGGCGAGCAGTTACGCAAACAGTTCGAC
>CAZNBG010000162.1:0-7072 GCA_964570915.1 uncultured Nitrospira sp.
TTCGCCGTCGAATGCAAGGTTTGGGATTTGGGGAATAGAAACCCCGGATGGTTAGACAGAATGACCTCGTTGCCTAATGTCGACGTTCGATGACGAGCGAAGGATCACCGCCGCGGTGTCCCCAGAGCGAGGACTCACCATGCCTGAACGGCTACAATCACAAGTCTCGTCGAGTCATCCCGAACCCTATCTGTTCCCGGCGAAATGCTTTCGGCAAACCAGGGTGCCGCTCGACTCGTTACGAAGGCATCGCGGAAAGACCGGATCGCCGAAGCGAGTCGATAAAGATCGACCAATTGCCAACCTCGGGCCACACCAATGCCGCAATCTCCTGTTCCCCGCCGCAAGATTGGAGCAGCAGAAGTACACCGAGAAATAGGGTAATCATGACGGGCCAGATCATCGCTAGAGCACCGAGAACGAGGATGAGCGTGATCCCCGCCAACGTCTGCTGAACAAGCGGGCTTTTGGCTCTCATCATAAGGTCCTCCTTTCTTGCTCTCTATTGGACACATCAATATATTTTTTATATCGGCCACACCATAGTTCATATGAAGGAACAGGAATAGCTAGGAAAACTACTAGAGGGGACCAGGGGTGCGAACGATTAAAACGAAGACAATTGCTCGGCAATGGCAAGAAGAAAGCTCCGACCCTTTTCAAGAATGGAGCCCTCATCGAACAGCGCAATGTGTGCATCATGCCTGCGATAGCGTTTCCGTTACCGGCTCACAATGTTGCCATTGCTCTGTTCGAGTATCATTCCATCGTCTTCATGTCTCGGCCGGTACTGGGGAAATCTCCACATCTCGATAAGGTCTGAGCCGTCAAGGGCCGGTTGCGCTCTGGTCGGCTTATTCCCACTAACAGATTGCCACTCTCTTACGTTCACCTTCATGAGGATCTCCTCATGCTCCTCTAACTCCACTCTCATCTCCCAGTTGTACACTCCAAATTTATGGACGCCGCAAACTGTTGGACACTGGGCATAGGACTCCTTGCATTAGTAGGTACAGTTGTCTTCATCTATAAGAAGAGTCAGCAGCCGTAATGCACCTAGTCTCAAATCCCGCTAGGTTTTCCCTCTGGGAGGTTGACTAGGATCACAGCGGTAGTTCCTTGTTAAAATGATGGTCGGACGCTCGGCCTGGCGAAGGGATTTGCATGGCCATGGCACCCGTCAAGGCCCACTCCTCAGCGTCCGTGCGGCTTGGGGATGGTGGGCCAAAGCGGAAGCGCTGAAACATGAGCGAATACGCCATGAGAATGTGCGGCCTCCTTCGTCTCGTCCCGTTGGTCAGCCTCTCCGGTTGTCTCGTCACCTATCTTGATTTCCCCGTGCCTTCCCTGCCCAGCAGGTATGGGATGCCTGCATCCACTCCTTGTCATCAAACCGTTGAGTTTTCGTATGGTCTGGAGGAAGGGAGTGTGATATCGACAGGGGGAGGAACATATCAGTGGAGCTCTACCGGCGTGTTCTCACCGCCGAATGTGGCTCGTGCCATGGAAGACGCACTACGACATGCCGCAGGTTGTAGCAGCGATGTCGGCTCGACAGAATGGCCTAGGACGGAAGTCTTGGTCCATGTTCAGGAGAAACCGTATCCGTGGCATTGGTATGGTGAGCTGCTCGGACGGCTCTCATCCACTACGTACTTTGTCATTCCGTTTTACATTAACGAAGGCGGGTGGGAGTTGTCGTACCGCGTCAGTCATCGGGATTTGCTCACAAAGACGTACACATACGACATTGCGACGAAACAATTCTACTGGGTCCTGTTGGTCCCCTTCACCTGGATGAACGTCTTCACCTATAGCCTCGAAGACGCTGTGCAATCGACCACCGCTCAATTTGTAGCGGATGCCCGACGAGATGGGTATCTGGGAAGCATGAATTGACGTGTCGAAGGGAGCTAGTCGTAAGAACCGGTTAGCACGAGGATGCGACGTGGGTCTGTGAGCATACTTCATCGAGTTGGGGTCAACAGAGTCGACAAGCACAACAACGTGTAGTCAGAATCGGTTCCGGTCTAACTCTCAAGAGTGTGCCGAAAATAGGCCGACCCAATCGCTTCACCTGTTCGAATCATGACTGGGGGTCCTTCATGGATATTCTCATTCTGAGTCTCATCGTCGCGCTGGGCTGGTTCGGATGGGTGGCGTTTCGTGATCTCTCGCGCTAGCCCGATTTCCGAGCACGATCGGCTGACACCGTCGTATCCCGTTTGTCGCGAAGAGGGCGAATCTCGTCAGCACTCGGCAGGCGCCGGGGGATGCATCAACGGCGCATGTCCCTCTGAGCGATTGAGGAGGACAGCCTATGGATGGTAATCCTAACGGATGTCCAACACTGGAAAACTACGAAGGCCGCCAGATTGTGTTGACTCCCAACCAACGAGACGGTGGGACATGGATGTGCGAGTATGTCATTATTGAATTCGGACCAACAGCGTCGCCGTCCACCACAGGCTATTCTGAAGGTACCTTTCATTCTTCCAATGAGGCGAGGATGGCGGCTTTGGTAACGGCGAAAACCATAGTTAATTCACGTGCAGGCAGTCGATAGGCCCGCTGCCTCTCTCCTCTCCACAGTAGCGATCTTAGTGAAACAGAGTAGATTTGCCTCGTTTATGGTGGAGACCTTTTGGGTGTGAATCGAGTTCGTCCATCAGGGCTAGAATTTCCTGACGCGGCGAGGTAGCCAGAACGCCATTGCACGCGCTCTGTTGCTTCTGTACCATCGTGCGGATCTTGGCGTATGACCAAGAAGCCCTGATCCTGCATCCATCCTTCGAGCTCGGCTGCGGACTCTGCGATCATCAAGTGGAGCACGCGGTACTTTTTGCTCACAGCGATTGTTTTACTTCCAGATCGTCTGGAGTCCAACCAGGGATTTCCCTGGAGGTTTAAGGAGGTGTGCTGACGACTCCCAAGTAGTTTGCCCTCGCCCGTACCTATGCTCCCATTCACGATTCACAGTGGCCCCCACTTCTAACCTAGGGACCTCCCTAGGTGCATGGACGTCCTCCAATCGAATATAAATCTTCTCCGCACTTCATAAACTACTGTTACCAGTACGCTTTCACGTCTAAAGGAAAGCTCAGGCCATACAACACTTCAGAATGCAGTCTATAGTTTTCAGCGTACATTCAACGCCGACCCGTCCAGAGAGGAGAGAACATGGAACATCACAACAGACTAGCTGAAATTGTCCGTGATCATCAGCAGACCATTCTCAAAGAGTGGGTCGACTTACAAATGGCCGCAACGACATTACGTCTGGATTTGATGAAAGAGAGTGAACTCCGAGATCAATCGAGGGAGCTTCTCGGCCTCTTTGCTCAGGCTCTGGAGACTGGGGCCGATATCGCTCATCCTGCATGGAAAACCACGAAGGATTTCCTGGAGCACATCGGAAAATCGCGTGCATTACAGGGATTCAGCCCATCGGAAACTGCAACATTCGTGTTGTCGTTGAAGCAACCGTTGTTTGGCAAGGTACGGACAATCAGTAAAGACGGAAAGGATTTATTCGCAGATTTGTGGCTTCTCACCCAATTGCTCGACGGTTTGGGACTCTACACGACTGAAATTCATCAAAAGCAACGCGAAGAGATCATCCATCGTCAGCAGGAGGAGTTGCTGGAATTATCGACACCGGTCGTACAATTGTACGAAAACATCTTGGCGCTTCCGTTGATTGGGACCCTCGACAGTGGGCGGACACAAATCGTCATGGAGAGTCTTTTAGAGCGGATCGTAGAAACCGGCGCGATGATCGCGATCATCGATATCACGGGCGTTCCGACTGTCGATACCCTGGTTGCACAGCATCTCCTCAAAACGGTGGCGGCAGCTCGCCTCATGGGCGCCGATTGTATTATCAGCGGGATACGTCCACAAATTGCCCAAACCATTGTCCATCTTGGAGTCAATCTCAGCGACGTGATCACGAAGGCGACGCTCGCAGACGCATTCATGGTGGCCTTGCGCCAAACCGGGTCCAGTCTTGGAAAGCCTTCTGCCCCCAAAAAGGACTGAACATGGAACGGATTCCAATTCTGAAGATGGGGAATTTTCTGCTTGTCACAGTACAGGTGGACATGCACGATCGTCTCGCCATGACCTTGCAGGACGATCTGACCGCTCACATCGTGAAGGATCGCGCACACGGTGTCCTCATCGATATTTCTTCGCTTGAAATTGTCGACTCCTTCATCGGGCGAATGATCGGCAATATTGCCAGCATGGCCAAAGTTTTAGATGCCGAGACAGTGGTGGTTGGTATGCGCCCGGCCGTAGCCATTACCTTAGTCGAGTTGGGGTTATCGCTGCCCGGAGTGCGCACCGCGCTCAATGTCGACAAAGGGGTGGAGATGCTCAAGAGTTCATTGGAACAAAAGGCTACTGAGAATGGCCACATTGCGGGATGAGACATTTCCGATTCGGTCGTCCGATGACATTGTAAAGATCCGACAGGTCACTCGAGAATTGGCTTTAATGCAGGGGTTTTCTCTCGTCGACCAGACCAAACTCGTCACGGCAGCCAGCGAGCTTGCGCGAAATACACTCGAACACGGCGGTGGCGGCGATACACGTCTCGAGGCGCTTCAAGAAAGTAATCGACGAGGGGTACGACTGACGTTTGTCGATCGGGGGCCCGGTATTTCCAACCTTGAGAACGCGTTAAGAGATGGGTTCACAACAGGAAACGGAATGGGTTTGGGCTTGAGCGGTTCGAAACGCCTTGTGAATGATTTTGAAATCCATTCTGAAGTCGGCAAAGGCACTAGGGTTATGATTGCGCGGTGGAAGTGAGGGCCTCATGATCACAGAAGAACCCGCGGACGAACAGATTCATGTGCTAGTCAATGAGTCCAGTCAAGTCGCGTATGCTCGCCGAAGGGTTTCCGCTCTGGCGGTTCAAACAGGATTGGATGAAATTCGTGCGGGAATCTGTGCGGTGATTGCGTCTGAGATGGGTACCAATCTGGTAAAGCACGCAAAGGATGGGGAAGTATTTATTAGGAACCTGACTTCCGGGTCAACTCGTGGAATTGAGATCATTGCCCTGGATCGTGGGCCGGGCATGGGCAATTTGAATCGCGCGTTGCAGGATGGTCACTCGACCGCAGGCAGTAGCGGGACCGGTCTCGGGGCAATGAGGCGGATGGCCTCAGAGTTCGACATTCAATCCTTGCCGGGACGAGGGACAGCGCTGGTGGCGCGCGTTTGGGACAGCCAACCAAACACATATGAGCCTCTCCCACTTGTAGCCGGTGTGATCAGTAAAGCCATGCGCGGCGAGACCGTGTCCGGGGATGGTTGGCTCTATACGTCCTCGGATAGGCGAACGGTGTGTGCTATTGCTGACGGGTTAGGGCACGGGCCTCTGGCGGCCAAGGCTGCCGCCTGTGCGATTGAGAGCCTCCGCAGCTATAGAGCGACTCCTCTGGTAGAACAGCTCACTCGGGTCCATGAGGCACTCCGGGCTACGAGAGGGGCGGCCTTGGGAATCGCAGAGATCCACCGCGATCAACACATCGTGAAATTTTCGGGTATCGGTAACATCATGGCCGTGGTCATCGCAAATGGGACCAGCCGTCACATGGTTTCCCTCAATGGCATCCTTGGCCACCAAATCGGTCGAGTAACGGAGTTTCAATATCCATGGTCCGCGTCCGCAACCTTGGTCATGTGCTCGGACGGAATCAGTACTCATTGGGACCTCAAGTCGTATGATGGATTAATGAGTCGCGACGCAGCTCTCATCGCCGCCGTCCTCTACCGTGATTTCGCGCGAGGGCGGGATGATGCTACCGTGGTCGTCTACAAAGATCAGGCGAAAGGGGCCATTGCGTAGGCCATCCTGAGCAGGATTGGCCGCAACGAGCCTGTACGGAACTGGAACAAGAACGGGCGTATGCACTCCTAGTCAAGGGGGTACCTCACCAATGAGCCGGTCCATCGTTACTGTCGCGTTGAAGCATGAGGACGATGTCGTGACTGCGCGACAACGAGCCAGGCAGATCGCACAATTGTTGGGGTTCGAAGTTCAGGACCAGACACGTATTGCGACCGCGGTATCAGAAATCGCTCGTAACGCTTTCCGATACGCAAAGGACGGACTCGTGGAGTTTCTCCTCGAAGGTCACACGGCACCACAGGTCATGATCATCCGTGTGGCCGATAAGGGAGCAGGGATTCGTGAGCTGAACCAGATTCTCGAAGGCCACTATCAATCCAAGACCGGAATGGGCATGGGAATCCTGGGCGCGAAACGACTCATGGATCAACTTGACATCAGTAGTGAAGCCCTTACAGGAACCACGGTTCTGATGAAGAAGGTCGTACCTTGTCGTGCTCCGCTGGTGGGGACGAAAGAGCTGGCCATGCTGGTGGACCAATTGATCAAGATTCCGTCTCAGAACGCGCAGGAAGAATTGCGTCAACAGAACCAAGAGCTGCTGCGACTGTTGGATGAATTGCGAGTCCGGCAGAACGAACTCTTGCACGCCAATCAAGAATTGGAAGATACGAATCGAGGAGTCGTCGCGCTGTATGCTGAATTGGATGAAAAAGCTGACCATCTTCGTGGTGCAGACCAGATGAAGACTCGCTTCTTGTCCAATATGAGTCATGAGTTTCGAACTCCCGTGAGTTCGATTTTGGCGCTTTCGTCTCTATTATTAGAACGGTCCGACGGCGATTTGACACCCGAACAAGAGAAGCAGGTTCGTTTTGTTCGTAAAGCCGCTGAAAGCCTCCTCGAACTTGTCAACGACTTATTGGACATCGCGAAGATTGAAGCAGGTAAGGTGGAGCTACGACCCATAGAGTTCGAGATGAAAACGATGTTCAGCGCACTTCGCGGAATGCTCAAGCCGCTGTTGGCGACGTCGTCCGTCAGTCTGATCTTCGATGACCCTGATCACCTCCCCATCCTGTTTACCGACGAAGGGAAAGTATCGCAAATCCTAAGAAATCTCATTTCCAACGCCTTGAAGTTCACGGAACAGGGGGAGATCCGGATCACGGCGGCGGGCGATGAGGTGCGGCACACTCTCACCGT
>CAZNBG010000163.1:0-2705 GCA_964570915.1 uncultured Nitrospira sp.
TGCCATGATGACTCGTGGGATGGTGCGGGTCCGGGACGCCGATTTCCGGATACGTACGGTTATTGAGCTCGCGCGTCAACTGGAAGGTGACGATCCTTGTGATGTCGGCCTGAAACGCCAGGACCTGCAGATCGAACAAGAGCTTTGCGTGGTCGGCGGTACACCAACCGGTCGCTCCAGAAGTCCGCCGCTTTAGGAAACTGTCTTGCCCCACCGTTAGTGAGCCACCGCGTGAGGGACCACTGAATTAGAGTGAAGTTCAGCAGTTGCTCGGACGGAATCCCTAATGAACGCTTTCCGGGTTGTTACTGAGATTGCCGCAGCAGTTGAAAGTTCAGTCCCGACAGGTAGGCCTTCATCTCCTTGATCTTTGCCGCGGCACGCATTGGGTGAACGAGATCCACGTTTTCATTGCGAATCATCTCGTGAACACTCTCTTCCTCTCGATGGATGGCCCGTACGGTTCGAGCGACTTCTTCAATTACTTCCCGCAGGCCGGATCGTCGTTCGGTTGTCTGGACAGGAGGCACCATCGGAACATTTGTAACGGAAACCGTGTCATTCAAAACATTGATTTGATGGTCGTCCTCTAAGAGTGTGGAACTCGAATTCATTCTTGCCACCATCCGTTTCGCAGTCTATTCGTAAATCTCCGTCCAACAGATAATAACGGTTTTGAGATTGTTTCCGAATCGATCAAACGTGCTCAGAGGGAAAAGCACCACAGTGCTGGTACCTACGGCTAGCCGGATCGACGACTCCCCACGACACGGACGGGAGTTGGAGAGAACACATGTGGCAGCGGTACGAGAAATCGAGAACCGCGGCCCTGGGGTCGCGGTTCGCTGGGTTTGGCTGATGATCGTGGGACACTTCGCCCTTACGTGGTCTTCGGCGGCTGTTTGTTGCTCATCTTCGTCACGCAGTCTGTCGGCCGTGATGACATCAAAAACCGCGTCGGACTTTCAATGCGTGCCAGTGCCCTTCCTTGGGCACGCTTAGGTCCTGCCGGGTTCCCTTCCGCGATGTAGACGGGCCGCTAATATATGATGCCGTGGGAACCGGGAAATAGCGATCACGCGTGTTTCCACTCGTACACTTCGTACCCGTCGACAGTTCTTCCTGAAGGCTCAAATCCCCCACGTTTATTGAGAGGTTCGATCGTCGGCTTGGCCACACAGACGCTGTTCGGCATCGCGGTCTTTTGCATGTGCCCGGCGATATCGATCACACGGTCGCTTACCTCCTCCAAAGGCACGCTCTCGTCGAAGTAAACAAAACCGGAGTTCACTCCGCACCGCACGGCGAAATCACGCCGCATGCTCTTAGTTTCTCTGTTGAATTTCCCGAGACCACTGATCACTTCCCGAGCCCCCTGGACCGCAGCATCGACAGTCGTGAAACAGCTCATCACGCCGTCGGGCGTCCATGTGGATTTCAGGCATCCGTATGTCGTCAGCACCCGTTCGACATAGCGCTTGTACTCTTTGAAATCGTGCTCGACGATCGCCCTTTCTTCCCCCTGCTTCATGCCCGTCGAATCCACAACGTCGATGGAGAGGAACGCAAGATCGCGTCCCATCTCATCGAGTTTCTTCTTTGTTTCCGCGAATTTCTTCAGGAGCCGTTCCCGGTCCCCGTTCTTCGCGGTTTTCAGCTGCTCGAGATTCCCGTCCAGAGGAGTCAGGAGGATCGCGTTTTCGGAGAGATGCATTTGTTCCCGCATCGCATCGACATTCTTCCTGTAACGATGATATTCCCCCCGATCGTGCGCCCACGTGCTCAGAGCATTACACCAGCTGCTCAGCGTCCATGCGACGGCGATAATGATCCATCGGGTGAGGTCTTTTCCTGCGATCTTAGTCGGGATCGTATCCCTCACGACCATACTTACCACTTTCTCCACCGCAAGCATCGCTCGGATGTAGCCGAAATTCGAAGCTCCTTCAAAATACGGGAGGACGAGGGTGAGTAGAAAAAGGAGCGCTACGCCGATCATCATGGCCCGAATGATGCGCGCGAAAACGGAGACCGTTGAGTACCAGAACATGATTGGTGATAAGCAATTAGTCATTAGTAATTCCGATAACAACGACGACGCGCTTCAGCATTGGGCCCCAGGAGCAACCATCTCAGTAGGGGAGAAGCCGCTGGCTGAGTATTTTTAGCGGTTTCGTGCTCGGCGCTGGCGTGAAAGGGATCGACTTCATGAGATCGTCCGACCAGCAATGATCGTAGCTTATACCGAAGTTAGCGCTGCCGCCGCCATTCCAACTGAAGCTTGGCGATCCCAAACTGTTCAAAAGGTTTTTGGTGGTATAGCTATCCCAGATTTTTGCGACCAGCATGCTTCCGGTAATGGTGCCACCACCCCCTCCGCTGAAGTTGGCGATGCCGTCTCCGATCACAAGAACCATTCCATGCCAGCTGAAGTTCCCGCTCCAGCTCAGCGTCCCGGTAACCACAAGAATACCGTAGCCGCCATCGCTGCCGGTGAGGTCCCCCTCGACATAGTCCACCACCGGATGCGTTGCGTCGCCGTGGGCAATACTGCCCGGATCATTTCCATAGAGGGTTCCATTCGTCGACGCAACCGCATGCATCGCATCAATCAAGCTTTTCAAGCCCGTTGGAGTGGTCATGGTCTCGCCAAGGGAACTGTAGCCATTTTGCACGGATGGAGTTCCGCCGGATCCGATGTAGTG
>CAZNBG010000163.1:2715-7054 GCA_964570915.1 uncultured Nitrospira sp.
CCGGTCTTGGTAGGGAGCTGGTGATTGTCTGTATCGAATGGGTCGGCGGGCTCGCATTCGGGTCATCCAACCCAGTGATAGCGGCATGAGCGGGCTGCGCTGTTCCACCGCAACTATTCGCATCGTTTCCGTTAGCCGTAAAATTATTAGAGTTCGGCATCTGTCCAATTGTTGGATTCGGACCGAGTAGCCCAAAAGCTCCGCCACCGGCGTAGCCAAGAACCGGTGACGCCACCTCCATCTGCGCCATGGCGCGCGCTCTACTGGCCGTTTGGGCCAGAGCAGTGAGCATCCACACCTTTCCGTAATTGGTGCCGCGGCCAACGGTGGCTGTGGCTGTCGCTTGGGTACCGCTACCTGGAGGCGCGATTGTCACAGTAGGATCTGCAGTGTATCCAGAACCGGCATTGTCGATCGTAAAACTCGTAACCGTAGTGGTGACACCCAACGTCGAAACCGCATCGGCGAATGATCCTCCGCCGCCGGTAAATTGGACAGTTGGAGCGGAAGTGTAGCCGCTTCCGGGGCTTGTTACCGTAACCGAGGTGACTTGGCCCGCATTACTCGCAGGAGTTCCCCGTGTCGCCGTACCAGTGGGTAGAGTCCCGACACCGTTGCCTGTCCCAAAAGTGATTGTCGGATCAGATGTGTATCCGCTGCCCCCATTGGTCACGGTCACAGAACTCAAAAGCTTTCCGACCACCGCGTTGGGTGTGACCACGCAACTCGAGGTCAGGGCATTGGGACTTCCGCCTCCTGCTGTGGTCGGAGCACTGGTGTAACCGGTACCGGAATTCTGTATGGAAGAAGACGTAATCGAATGGCCGGAACTGTGGAAGGTTATGGTTCCACTGAAACTGGATCCGCCTCCACCGATCAGCGTAATGCCGGTTTCGGTGTTGCCCTTCCAAGGACTGCCGCAGTTGGCCGTTGGACCCCAGCTGTAGACGCACGAACTGGATGCGGCAAGTGTCGCCGTGGCTGTAGCTCCTGTACCGCCTCCACCCGAGATGGACACGGTGGGAGCTGTCGAATAGCATTGAGTCCCCGAACTCGTCACATCGATCGCCTGGACAGGCGCACCGGGTGCAATGATCGTCGCGGTCGCGGTTGCGCCCGAGCCGTCTCCCGACAACGCGACCGTTGGGGCGCTGGTGTAACCGGTTCCTCCCGTGGTCAGGGTGACCGACGCGACCTGTCCGGTTGAGACCGTGGTTAGATTAGCAGTGGCCGTAGCCTGCGTCCCTCCAGCCGGGGGCACGCTGATTGTGACGGCCGGCTGGGACGAATAACCATTTCCAGGATTTGTCGGTGTGATGGTTGCGACAGAGCCGTTCGGCGCGCAGGTCGAACTGTATCCTCCGGGAAGCAAGACTTGATTTTGGCCGTCCCAGCACACCTGCGTTGACGTCGCGCTGTTACCGTTGGTTGCCGCCGGAGTCATATTGTTCCCTTTCAGATTGATCCTTATCCATTTCAAATCCAAAGGTGCTGAAAGGTTCCATGGAGCGGAAGCCGACAAGCTGTGATCCACAAGCGGCTGATACCAACTTGTTCCAGTGGGAGGCGATGGAGCCGAGGTGCAAGGTACACCGGTAGTCCCCGTCATTCCCAACACCTTCTCGTGGCAGAGCTCCGTGTCGAAAAATGTATTGCTTGGATCCGTCGGGTCTACTGTTGAATTCGCGACAATATAAATGACGTTGGTGGACCCGCTGAAGACGAACGCCGGGAGTCCAGTAGGCGCGACGATATTCGCAGTCGCTGGTTGAATACGGTCTCGGGCTTCCTGCAGTCCCGCCAGCGCAGCATAGAGAGCGGTCTGTTTGTCCCGGTAGTTCGAATTGATCGCCGACTCCATGTTCGTGGAGAACATCATTCCCAAAGCGATGACCGAAAGCAGGAGCAATGTAAACAAAACCACCAGAAGCGCAATTCCCCGTTCTTGCCCTTCCAGAATGGGATTCCTCATCGTTCAATCCTTCGCGATGTCGATGTCACCAGCAGCTCATCGCTGTCCCCGTTGTTGCTTGCGAGCAATTATTTAGCTTTACGGTGGAGACCAACGTAGTGACCGGCTTTTGACGTGTCTGCGGATCAACAACCGCCGACTGCAGAGTGAGCACGGCTTGCACAGTATCGATGCTACCCATACTACTGCTCGAGAAAGTAACCGGCAGCCCAACCGCCGATCCATTGGACCGTGCAGAAAAGATTGCGGTGTTCTGGACACCCTGCACTTCGATCTGGTACGAAGCGCTGGCGGCCAGTGGATCGCCGTCAATTTTTGGCAATTGACTACGCTTCAGGCATGGACAGTTGTTCGAAGGACTCGTATCGAGATGATACTGGACCACAGACACTGTGCCACTTCCGTCAACATCACCTTCGAACCACAGATCGCCAGTGTCCACTTTAACCAGACCCACAGCGGCACGGTGATCGTTCGCGACCGGGCTGGCTGTAAGCACGCCTGAAGCAAAGTTTCGTGGGTTCGGGTAGCCAGCCTGGCGTAAGTCCCGGGACATTTGGTCCATGAATTCCCGGCCTTCCTGAGACATATCCAGTTTGGTTTGTTCCGTCACCGATCTTTGCGTGACCATGTTCATGACGTGAAAGACCGATCCTGAAATTACCAAGAGGGTCACAAGCCCAAGCACCAGCTCGATTAACGTGAACCCCCCTTGCGATGTGACGCCTGAATTTCTTTTTTGCATGTTTTCGCGTCGATTAGTTTCCCGACAGCACTCGCAAAGTTGCAGGAGTCGAAAAGAACCGATTGCCTTCGCCGTGATTTTTCAATCTGGCGCTTACGGTTAAGAGGTAGGTGTTGGTGGGATTGCCGGTGGCCGCTCCTACGTGCTGGACGTTCCAACGAACGTCATAGATGGCCTGAAGAGTGCCACCAACTGTACATGGAACATTGGTGTGATAGTCCATGTGAAAGTTAACCTTGCTTGCGTCCGCGCCGATGTCCTCGGAGAAATTGATGGCGTCTCCGGCCGCGTTCAAATTGGCACCTCCCGGCACGGTATCGATCGTGTGTGAATTCCCAGCGCAGTCTGTCAGCACCGACGGTTGACTGCCGATCAAAGTCGAATTCACATGTTCGACAATCGCTTCTGCAAGCATCGTTTGGGTGCTGTCGATCTTGTTACGGTTGTTCATCGCAATCGAGCTTACGATTAGTCCGACCATGCCCACGGAACCAATTACAAGAATGGCGCCTGCGATTAAAGTTTCGACCATGGTCACACCCTTTTGCGAGCTCTGGGGATTCGTTCGTTCAATCTTTTTCATGATCTTCAGTCAACTAGTCGGTCCACGTGGCGATGGCGTTGGTCATGCACGACCACGCCTGACTTCTTAGCTTCCTTGCCCCGTGGTGCCACATCGGGTGCCAACATGATGGGGCATGGTGAGGCCTAACAGGAATCGAACGAAGGTCGGATGTGTTAGTAAGAAGGTGCTATAGCGCCTGTAGACGTGGGGAGTTCGGCCGAAGTTTCGCTGCTACATGCGAGCTCTCGGACCTGCTTAGGGACGCCTGATCGGGAACCGAACCCGTCAGGCGGAAGAGGTTGCCTTGCGGCGCTCCCGCACGGCGCGCGCGAGGTCGCGCACCGCGTCCACCGTGGTGTCGTTTGCACGTAGTTACCACTGACCGATCCTCGGATAGAAAGCGTGCCGGATAAGCGGGGATCGCTGATCGAACCTTGCAAGTCATTTCCGTTTTGCCGGAGGTTGAGTTGCAACGTCAGATATTGAAGTCCGTCTGTGGTCACGGTCCATGTACCGGTAAGATCGTTATCAGTAGAAGACGAAGCGTGGGAAGAAGGCCGCTCGGGAGGTGGCGTCAGTCTTGCGGGGCCGTCGGAACTCGTAAGAAATCTATTGGCCCGTGAGATCGATGTGCTCGCCGGAGGCGCCGTCGGAAAGGGATTCGTTTACACTTTTTTACTTTGTGCCTCTTTGTGGCTATTCCCACCCCCGGATCGCTTTCAGCAGCGGACGGTGACGTGCGGCGACCTTGGACAAGACGTCTTCCCACGACATTGGATTGCGTGCATCTCCGCGCGGCGTACTGACCATTATCGACCTGCGTTTGCCCGAGCGCTCCACGATGACGCGGGCCGGCCATCTTTCGGGATAGTGCAGGTCCAGCCTCGCATCTGCGCGCACACGAACCTTCGCGGCCAGTGATCGAATTGCGTCCTTCTCGAAGGGCGGCGTGCGATCGACCTCCCGGAGCCGCGCTGGTTCGAGAAGTGCCAGAGCTATCTGCTACTGCACACTGGCGATCGACTCCATGCGGTTGGACGGCCAAGCGGGCCGATCG
>CAZNBG010000164.1:0-2816 GCA_964570915.1 uncultured Nitrospira sp.
AAATCGGATAAAGTGAGCGCGGGCGACAGGGTTAAGGCCTCTGTGACGGCTCAAGGCCATACGACGACTTTGCAGCATGTGAATTGAGCCAGTCATGGCCCATGGCTGCCCGCAGCAGATCCGATCCGACAACCGACCGGAGTTCATTTCCGTCACTCCGGCAGTGGTTCGCCCAGCTGGCAATCGCGCCACTGTTCATTGAACCGGGCAGCCCGTGGGAGAACGGCTAGAGCGAATCGTTCAACGGCAAGTTCCGAGACGAGCTGCTCAACGGGGGAACTCTTCTATACGTTGCGGAAAGCACAGGTCATTATTGAATGCTGGCGGCGGACTTATAATCAGGTTCGGCCCCATAGTGCCTTTGGATATCGGACACCGGCTCCTGAGCCATGAATCATAACAGCGCAGATGGCCTAATCACTGGGGGTAGATCACTCTTACCTTTGTGCAGTCACACCTCTATCTCATTGATGGGTCACGGTTCAATTCCTTGACTGCGGGATCAGCACTCGGCGTCGTCGGAACCCCTCCATAAATGGTTTCACTGTAGGGCGAAGTCGGGGATCCAGACGATTCTTTATGAAAGGAGGGGTCAGAGGGTTTGGTGCTGTATCCAGTTGCGTTGCTGGGTGAACCAGACTTATATTCCCCTGTCTGGCTGGATTGATCACCTGGCATGGGCCCTTGCTTGGTGCCTGACATCCTAGAGTAAGCATCGTGGCTAAGGGGGTCAGACATCTGGGCAAGGCTCTGAGAATGGTTGACTGCTCCGATTACTGCGAAGATCGCTAAGGCTGTCAATACGTGCTTCTGCCTCATGACTCCCTCCCTATCCACGTATCGTTGAACTGCCTGTCTCTCTCGTGCCATCGTAGCGCACGATATTGCACAACTACAAGGGGGCGCATGGGTATCCCCATGGATATCCTGCAGTTCACAGAGCCCTCTTAGACCGGCTGTCGCAACGTAATGGACAGGATCGGGTGTTTGCAGAGATATTGCACGGTCAGAACCTCTGATTCACGTATACCCTACTCACCATGCCGTAAATTTTCATCCAGGCACATTGCAGAATTGTGCTCATTTTGTGTGCAAGCCCACCTCACTTAGGCCTCTTCCAGCCAACGTTCAGTTTTTATTTCCCTGCTTGATATGGTTGGTCTGGGTGAGCCTGCGTAGGATCGAATGGAGGAGTCAAAAAGCTTTTCTCCACCGCTCCACAATTAAACGGGGCAGTACATCAAGGAACACTCTCAATTCATCAATCCTTGGGCCAATACTCTCGATGAAAGGCTTTTAATACCCCGTCTGACGAGAATGTCAGTGTCTTGTTCCATCCCTGACTTCCACCATACCCTCTCCATTCCCATGTCCACACATCTTCACCATCCATGGTCTTCGTTTGCTTTGACGGGTTCCCCCACTCATGTACATAGTAGTCCTTGGTTTTGACCCCGATTTCTTGCCGTGTCTGCTCGTCAAACGCTTGCCATCGTTGCTCAAGCGTCCAATAGCATCCAGCCAGTGACAACAAGATCAAAACAAAAAGGATCGCGATTCGCTGGGTCATGTACGCTCCGCTACTCACGTGTGGTGCCACGGGGGCTTCCATCTGGCACTGGCCTGTGTTTACGGGGAAGGCCAAAGAGTCTTCGTCCCTATGGGTACGGCCGAGAGCGGCATCGACCCTCTGCGTGTAAGAGTTGATCGATATCTGACAACCGGCTGGGCCTGTCTGGTATTTGAAGAAGCGACCGCTCCACTACCTGGCGGCCAATGAGCAGCCCCGCCAAACGATTCCCCCGCACATTTGGATGAGCATAATGGGTCCAGTACAAATCATCGGGAGTATACAGGAAAGACCCTCCCCTACAGTGCCCATACCGTTTGAATTCCGGTAAGAGATCTACAAAGGCGATCTGTTCTCGCCGAAAAAACTCCGAAAGCCGCTCATTGGGATAGTCCCACCGGAGATTGCCTTGCTGAGGTCGCAGCGAGTCATAGACCTGAACAGCGTCCGGAAAGATGACGACGAGCAACGTCGCCCCCGAGGCTTCCACCTCTCTCTTCAACTCTCGCAGGTTTTCAAGATGCTCATCCCAGGCCTGTTCTAACCAAGGAAATTCAGCGATGGCCTTATAAGCTTCGAGATCACTCAGCGGAGCCGGTCCAGCAAGGCCGAGACGGGATGTGATCGGTCGTAACACTTCAGCGTTCAGTAATAGGTCATACGTGATCGAATAGTGGGCAAGCAGATCCTTCGCCCATCCCCTGATACCGGTATTCGGCTCCAGAATACTTGCCAGCTTGGCCCGTATGGCTTCATCGGATCTGATTTCCCGGCTACCTCGTGTGGGGTCGGTCAGGATCGTCTTGTTGATCATGAATCCGTCAATCACCGTTCGACGAGGAAACAGGTAGTCATCGAGGAGATCGTTCATCACATATGAGACAATCACCAACCGCGGTTTCCCTGCAAGCGTCGCAACGGTCTTCAGCTTGTGCCGCTCCTGGCGGGGACCATACCCTCCGACCCCGCATTTCAGCACCCTCATGCCAATCAGATGTTCCACGGTCGCACCCCAGGTCTGCTCAAGTGCAACATATCCCCAGGTAAAGCTGTCCCCGAGCAGCAACACATAGCCGTCTTCGGGCTCGAAGGACCGATCGCGGCAACCCAAGCCATTGGAAGAGACTGGAAATGGGGCGCCATAGGTACGGACGTAATCGGGAAGAAAGAAGAAGTCGCCAGGAAAGTTCCTGGCCAGAACCTGGCCATTTGCGTGGGCGGGCAACCACGCCGTGCTCCTTCGACT
>CAZNBG010000164.1:2826-7050 GCA_964570915.1 uncultured Nitrospira sp.
AGGGACTGGAATTGGGGAGCCAAAGGAACGGACGTAATCGGGAAGAAAAAAGCCGTCGCAAGCAAAGTTCTTGGCCAGACCATGGCCATTGTCCGGATCGGCTACATAGTAGAACTGCGGAGCCATGCCTCTCCGGGGAGGCTTAAAATCGCCTGGGTTCGTATAGCCGACCATGCGCAAGCTTACTTCACAAAACAGAATGCCGATGATCACACTCACGACCACAAGAGCCGTATTTACACATGCTCGCATCGATCCTCGCATCCCTGTCTTTTCGGTAGGCTATTGTGTCTTCCGATTGGGGGACGTTAGGGGACCATGCTCCAATTGCATAGCTCGGTCCGTGGGAATGAGGGTTGTCCGCATGGCTTCGTCAGTGAAGCATTACGCAGATGATCACGACAGACCGGACGAAGCTGGCGGATGCACCAGGAAAGCGGTATCGCATGTTGAGTCCTGGGACCTAACAACGATAACGGATTAGACCATTCGGAACAGTATTTACCCGTCATCGTCATGATAGCGCCTCCTGTGGCGCTTCGTTTCACGGCGTTCATCTTCTATAGGAGCGTGCAGTGTAATTGATCTGGCTGGCCACTGGATCTAGGGAAAACACCAGGGCGAACATGAGAGATTACGAGATTGGAATACATTGTTCATGTGAACCTCATCTTAAGTATCTGGTTACGGCTCTGGCAGAATTGCTGTTGGGAATAGAGCCAACTCCTAGTTGTTGCGGATCTCTCGCTTCTTGTAGGGTCAGACACCCGCTGGCCAACTATCGAGGAAGGCTCACTCATGGTCGTGCGCGAAGAAATCAAACAATTCATGGATGCCACAGACAACTTACTCGGCTACAGGGTTCAAGTTGAGGAGCTGACCAACATAGAAACGCAGCTTATTCAGTATTATCTGGTTGAGCTGGCCAAGAAGTTTCCCGCTCTCTTCGGAGGCTGACCGGGGCACGAGATCTCCAGCAACAGCGTGAGCGTAACCCTATTGCTGTAGCGATCTAGCTCCATTATGATTCTAGGTGACGCGTATCGATCCACTTCATGGGGTCCGGTCTGAGAGCTCATTATCGGGATGCGGTAGTATGTTGGAATATGCCAAAAAGCTAATTCAAAACCTCCCGTATATCCAACGGCTCAGATTGGAAAACGAGACGCTGCGATCTGAGCTTGCAAAAGTCAGATGGAGGCCAGGACATTATTATTGTCCAGTGCCGTCCATTCCCGAGGTTAAGAATGACGCTGATCGCATTTTCCCCAACACGGTTGGTGATCTAGGTGGCATCGATCTCAACGAGACTGGTCAATTGAACCATTTGCATGCCTTTAAGCCGTTTTATGGGGAAATCCCCTTTCAAGCCGATAAGAGCGACCACTACCGATACCATTTCAACAATTCGTTCTATTCCTATGCCGATGGGGTGACGCTCTTTTGCATGATGAGACATCTCCGGCCACAGCGTATCATCGAAGCAGGATCAGGTTTTTCCTCGGCGCTGATGCTCGATGTCAATGACCAGTTCTTTCATGGACACATCCAATTCCATTTTATTGATCCATTTCCACGAAGGCTGGAATCCTTGTTAAAGCTCGAGGATCGGACAAAAATACACATACACGCAACTCGCGTACAAGATGTATCGCTGTCGATATTCGATAGCCTTTCGGCCGGCGATATATTGTTTATCGACAGTAGCCACGTTTCCAAAACCGGCTCAGATGTCAACTTCTTATTCTTCGAGGTCTTGCCGCGACTCAAATCCGGAGTCTATGTTCATCTCCATGATATTTTTTATCCCTTTGAGTACCCCCAAAGCTGGGTGTACGAGGGCGTAGCCTGGAATGAGAATTATACGCTACGGGCGTTTCTTCAGTACAACACTGCCTTCGAGATAGAGTTCTTTATCTCGTACTTGTTAAAACATCACCGCCAAGCTGTCGTTGAAACCATGCCGTTGGCACTCAACAGTGAGACAAAGGAAGTCTCTTTTTCTCACGATGCCCCGGGATCCAGCATTTGGCTGAAAAAGACTGTGTGAGAGTTCAACCGATCGAAGCAACGTGACCTAGACAGGAAGTTCCCTAATCAGCCACCCGCTTGCCGGACAACGCCCGGCCGCCGAGATTGCTCGTACACTCGGCATTCCCCGCAATCGTCTACACATGGCAGCAGGAGACTGGTCATGAGCCGGCTCGGGGCCTGGTGTTGGCGCTCGAATACGTTCGGCGACCAAGGGTGAGATCCAGGTACGTGCCTCTGCTGCCAGTAGAATTAATATGAGGACTAGAGCCAATTACTAGTTGTTGCGGGAATGCTGCTCTTGTAAATTCACCTCCCCCCTGATGAAGTTAGGAATGAGAATTTGACCTTAGGGGGTAAGAGAAGCCACGTCTTCCAGATATGCCTTCAATGATCCTTCTAGGACGTGGGTCATAGGCCGAAACAAAGGGGTCAGTGGCTACTCTGTCTGGCGGGAGCGAGCCACTGATGCCGATCCTCAGCCCCTTGAAGAATGAGCTGATCCACCAGCAGACCTATCACACACGGGAGAAGGTGCCGGGGGGGGTCGTTGCGTGTATTGATTGAAGGGTTCTATAATCGCCAGCCGTTCCATCAGAGCCTCGTTGGAATTCGAGCGTCGGGTCAGTGAGTCTTAACCAGGTATCCACGGAATCTGGACTCGCTCAGAGCGACCCTCATGTCATTACTCGAAGCTACAGTCTGTTCCGATTCCTTGCCTCCCTCGGGAGACAAGACTCAGACGATCATCGTGGATTTGGATGGAACCCTCCTTTGCACCGATACGCTCCATGAATCTGCCTTACAACTCCTTCGTGATAACGCCCTGTCCGTTCTGTATCTGCCCTTTTGGCTGTGCGCGGGCAAGGCGTTCCTCAAACAGAAGCTGGCGGACGCGATTAAGTTAAATCCGGCCACGCTCCCCTACAACGTGGGGCTCCTCGATTGGCTGAAACAGCAAAAACAACTGGGGCATAGACTCGTCCTCTGTACAGCCACCAATACGAAGGTGGCGCAACGGGTAGCCGATCACCTTCAGTTGTTTGATGCCGTCATGGCCAGCGACGGCACGAACAATTTGGCCGGCGCCAGAAAAAAAGCGGCCTTGGATCAAGCGTATGGAGAGGGGGACTACATCTATGCGGGAAACTCTGCTGATGACATGCATGTGTGGCGTGGCGCATCGAAAGGCATCGTGGTCAACGCGTCATCGAGCGTGTTAGCCAAGGCGACGCAAGTGACGGAGATTCACGGGTACTTTCCACGCTCACCAATAACCTGGTCAGCGTGGCGTCGCGTGTTTCGTCTTCAACAGTGGTTGAAGAACCTCTTGCTCTTCGTGCCGTTGCTGGCAGCGCATCGGATCACCGAAGTCACGTTGCTGTCAAAGCTGATGTTGGCGTTTTGCTCGTTCAGTCTCTGTGCGTCTGCAGTCTATATCACGAACGATCTGCTTGATCTTGAAAGTGACCGGCGACATCCCCGCAAGAAATATCGTCCCTTCGCATCGGGGGTGGTCCCGATCTCCTATGGAGTCCTGCTCGTGCCGGCGTGTAGCGTGCTGAGTCTTGCGTTAGCGCTCTCCATTGGTAAGGATTTTGCCATATGGCTTGGTGTGTATTTCACGTTAACCTTGGCCTATTCCGTCAAGCTCAAGAAGCTGGTCTTGGTGGATTGCCTGACATTGGCGGCCTTGTACACCCTGCGTATTATCGCTGGTGCGGCGGCGGTATCGATTCGGCTCTCGTTCTGGCTGCTCGCCTTCTCGGTGTTTATCTTTACCTCATTGGCCTTTGTCAAACGGTATGCTGAATTACAAGTGGATGTGCAAGAGGGGAAAACGAAAACACATGGGCGTGGCTACTATGTGATCGATACGCCGATTGTCGAAACGCTGGGTGTTACCGCGGGGTACGCCGCGGTCTTGGTGCTCGCCCTGTACCTGCAAGGGGAAAGTGTCACGACACACTACCCGACTCCTGAATTGATTTGGGGAGCCGTCCCGTTATTGATGCTGTGGATTAGTTGGATCTGGTTACAAGCGCATCGGGGCCATATGTACGACGACCCGCTCGTCTTTGCCGTGAAGGATCGAGTGAGTTGGGCGGTGTTGATTGGGATGGGCATCAGCTTTGCGGCTGCGATGACTGCCCTGTAACTACACGAGGCATGGCTGACGATCGCTTCGCCGTT
>CAZNBG010000165.1:0-1193 GCA_964570915.1 uncultured Nitrospira sp.
GGCCCCTGGTCATGGGGATTGCAGCGTTCCTTTTTTCTCCGGTGGCGGCGTATATGGCGGGGTTGGTCGGAAGTTCCAGCAACCCTGTGTCAGGTGTCACGATCGCGACGATTATGGTTGCAGCTCTGCTGCTCGTCCTTTTCCTGGGAGTTGGTCATCCGGCCGGTCCGGCGGCGACCTTGGTGATTGGGGCGGTCGTCTGCTGCGCCGCTGCCATGGGGGGCGACAATCTGCAAGATCTCAAGACGGGCCATCTGGTCGGGGCGACACCGTGGAAGCAGCAAGTGATGCAGGTGGTCGGGGTACTGACCGGCGCCTTGGTCCTTGTGCCGGTACTGTCGTTGCTGCAGGCCAAATATGGGATAGGAGAACCGACGGCGGCGCATCCCCATCCACTGAGTGCGCCGCAGGCCACCTTGATGGCCAACCTGACGCGCAGCGTGTTCGGTGCCGGGTTGCCCTGGCCTCTCGTCGGATTGGGGGCGGCCATCGGCGTGCTCGTGGTGCTGGCGGATCGGCGGCAAGAACTCCGTGGAAGCGACGTTCGGTTGCCTGTCCTCGCTGTGGCCCTGGGGATCTACTTACCCTTGAAACTCTCTGCAGCGATTTTCGTAGGCGGGGTCATTGCGGCTCTGGCGAACCGGCAAGCGGGGAGGGGAGATCAGATGTCTCAACGGGGGTTGCTCGTTGCCGCCGGGTTGATCACCGGTGAAGCTCTGATGGGTATTATTCTGGCCCTGCCGATTGCACTGGCAGCCCTGTGGCCTAGTCTAAGCGCCGATCCATTTGCCGTCTTTACGGCGCCTCCCTTAGGGGCGTGGCCCGGGCTGCTCATGGTCGCGGGAGTGGGAGGGCTTCTCTACCGAATTGCGGCGGGGTCAGGCCGGACGGGTCATCATTGAGCATGAGCGCTCCTTGTGATACGCAGGAGGGTAAGGCCGCATCATGACTGCCGCATTTCCCGATTCACCGGAATTTCTCACAGCCGTGTATGAGATCGATGGACCGGAGTCGTCGGCTCGCACGAAAGCGGAGCGTATCTGTTTCGACCAAACTATTGAGGCCGAGGACAATTTGTTACCTCCGTCTCTCCGTTCGATCATCGTCGGACATCTCGAAGCTCTTCGAAACAACCCGGGCGGGAGGTTCGAGGCCACGACGGGCACGCCGCGGAGCATCGCCTCGACCTGGAC
>CAZNBG010000165.1:1203-7028 GCA_964570915.1 uncultured Nitrospira sp.
AAAAATTTTTTTACCCAGTTTCTTCCTTTGGATTTTCTGTGGCCATTTGGAAGTTTTTGGACAGAACCCTGGCGGGGGGTTCGAGGCCACTATCCGTTTTCGGGGGGACCTGCTGAGCGGTGACTGCAGTGATGTGCTCAATGTGTTGTTCGGAACGAGCAGTCTGCGCGGGGACGTCACCTTGCTATCATGTACGATGACGGAGGGATTGCTGTCGTCATGGCCAGGGCCGCGGCTCGGCATTCAGGGTCTCAGACGGGCGGTTGGGGTCCAGGATCGGCCGCTGCTCTGCGCGGTGCTGAAACCGCTTGGGCGCAGCCCGCAAGAATTGGCGGAATTGGCGGCTCGATTTGTCGAAGGCGATATCGACTTGATCAAAGACGATCAGAGTCTGGTTGATCAGCCCTGGTGCCCATTCGAGGAGCGAGTCGCCCGTTGCGCTGAAGCCATTGGAAATACCAGTATGAGGCGGGGGAGACCGTGTCTTTATTTCGCGCACGTCAGCGGGGCCTTCGATACCATGCGCTGGCGGGCCATGCGAGCCAAGACTCTCGGCGCGACCGGCCTTCTCGTGGCTCCGGGGTTGACCGGCTTTGATTCGATGCGCACCCTTGGGTTGGACGATGAACTCGCGTTCCCTATCGCAAGCCACCCGGCCTTACTGGGTACCACCGAGAGCCACGGTCCGAGCGGGATTGCACCGGCCGTTCTGTATGGAGTGTTGCCTCGGTTGGCCGGTGCAGACATGACCATCTATCCTGCCTTCGGCTCCGACTATCCGATGGCACAAGAAGCCTGTGTTTCGGTCGCGGAGCACTGTCGACAGCCGTTCGGGGCTCTCAGACCGATGATGCCTGCGGTCGGTGGACGAACCGGGCCGGAACGACTTGCCGAATTGGGTTCGTTGGGTCGAGATACTGTCTTTGTTTTGGGAAGCCGCGCCCAGAAGGATCCGGGAGGTATCGCCGCCGCGATGAAGACCGTTCACCGAATGCTGGCCGAATCGTTCTGAGCCATCGCGGCTGTCCGACTACTAAAAACTCTCGGTCTTTGGTATTCTTAACGCTACTGTTTGCGATGTCTTTCCTGAGAGGCAGGGGCACCACATATTCTGGAGGCAGCGATGAAGATATCGACGAGGTTCTTCGAATTGCTCCGCATGATCGGTCGACTCTGGTCCGATTTCCCCATGTTGGTTCGTCTGCTCAAGGCGTGGAAGAATGGGAGTTACCGCGGGCTGTCCCTGCGTACCCTTGCCTCACTGGCTGCAGCCATCCTTTACGTGGTGAGTCCGGTGGATCTGATCCCGGATTTCATTCCCGGGATCGGCTTGATCGATGATGCGGCGGTACTGACATTCCTGCTGCACAGCATGGCGCAGGATTTAGACGCCTTTCGAACGTGGGAGCGGACTCGTGCCACGGTGTGAGACGTCACGCAATCACCCCATCACCCTGCGCGCTTCTTGGGAACCTTGGCACCCTTGCGTCGTGCTTCTGAAAGTCCGATGGCGATGGCTTGTTTGCGACTGCGTACACGTGTTCCACTCTTCCCGCTTGTCAGTGTCCCTTGGTTTCGCTTGCGCATCGCTCGCTTGACCGACTTCTGAGCACTCGTTCCGTATCGCGCCATAGCGACGTTCCCTTCGGTCAATCAATCCGTCGAGAGCGGTCAAGTTGCGGATGCGTCAGTTCACGCGTTCCAAGGTGGTGGTATGGCCCCGGTCGGTCACGTATGCCTTGACCATGTCGCCCGGCAGCACTTTATCCAGCTTCGTGCTTCTGTCGACATGGATTCTTTGCTCGATGCCGTCGGTATCCTTGATGTAGTAATACTCGCCTTCCATCTTCATCAAGGTGCCTTTTATCGTGTCTTTGGTCAGACGTTCCTTTAGTGTCGGGGAGGCTTCTTTCTCTCCCATCGGATTGGCCGAGTACGCCGTACCAACTCCCGTCAGTAACAATCCAGCCACCAGCACCGGCAATAGTCCCGCTTTCATAGGTGCCTCCTTTGTCGATTGCCAACTGTACCTATTGTTGCGTGAAGCCCCGCAACTGAGAACTAGGAAAGCGCCTGGGGCACGTGGTCGCCTGAAGATGGAGAACAGGTGAAGGAGAGAGAAGAGAGTCGCCTGAATTTATCGATGTGATGAATCAGCGCCGGGCTGTTGATTGGGTTCGTTATCCCGATATGGTAAGAGATGGGCTTTCTGAGTGTCAGACGCCTGTTCGATCGGCATCTGAGCAGATCGCGATCGTGACCCTTCACCCACAATGTTGTCGATCCCACCTCCGGCAAACAGGGCGATACCGATGAGGGTCGCGAGAGCCACGGCAATACCCATTTTGTCGACTTTGTGAGAAATCTTTTCTTGTAACCAGTGATGCGACTGCATGGCTTCCCCAATGAGCGCGGTGTTGTCTTCTATACCTTGCCGGGTGCAGGAGAAGCCACAGGGGAGAACCCTAGCTACTCTTCGGGTGTTTTCGTTTCGTCTTCGCTGTTGGAGTAGCCTGCAATGGGTCTTCAGGCCAATGGTGTTTTGGATATCGGCCCCGCAGCTCTTTTCGGACATCATGATAACTCCGCGCCCAGAAGCCGCTGAGATCCGTGGTCACCTGTACCGGTCGTTTGGCCGGAGAGAGGAGGTGCAGCACCAGCGGAATTTTCCCATCCGCTATCCGCGGGGTCTCTTTACAGCCGAACATCTCTTGCAGCCGTACCGCGAGAACTGGCAATTCGGACTGTTTGTACTCGATACGGACGCGGGACCCGCTCGGTACGGTGACATGGCTCGGGGCTACACGGTCAAGGCGTCGATGTTGCTTATGAGTCAGAAGGGCATGGAGCGGGGCTGTGAGATCCAATCGTTTGACCCGTTCAAGAGTGGTAATACCGTCCACATAAGGACCAAGCCACATTTCCAGTGTCGCCAGCAGTGCTTCCTCGGAAAGATCGGGCCAGTCGGAGGCACTGCCTTCGATACTCCTGATCCACATGACTCGAGTCCGCCATTGTTGAAGTTCAAGCGGCTTGGAAAATATTTCAAGTCCTGCTTTATGAATACCCTGTAATAATGCTTTAACTAAAGATACATTACCTTTCGTATCGAGTGCCGTCTCAGCAAGAACTAATGCGCCGAACTTCTGACGGCATGAGGCTCGAACGGCACTGTCCGTCTCGTCCCAAGTGACCAATTCCTCCACAATCACCTGGTCACGATAGAGCGATTCGATCTCCTCTTGTGTAATTGGAGCCGCGAGGTTGATGCCGGCCCACTGGTCGCCGCCATCCATATCGGCAATGACCAGAAAGGATTCCGTAGCGAGCGAATCCGGTCTCATGAACCGCGCACCCTGACCATTGACAAGTCGGTAACGTCCCGCGTCACCGGGTTGCCGTTGGGCAATACGATCGGGATAGGCGAGCGCAAGCAGCAGTCCGACCGACAACGAACGGTCCCGCCGGCTGTCTTCCGTCTTCGCGGATGGTCCGCAGAGCTGTCGCCGCCACAGATGCGCCGTTCGTTTCACCCGTTCCATCGTGCCTCGATTCACCGCCAGGCCGACGGAATCATGCTGATCCCGGAGACGATCCACCCTGATGCGCAGATCGGCGTCTTGCCGTTCACGTGGCCCATGCAGGACATCGCGCTCATTCAACAAGGCCGCCAGGTCACATGCCAGATGGGCGAGACCCAGCGGCACTGCCCGGATCATCATGTGAGCCAGACGAGGATGGAGGGGAAGTTCGGCCATTCTCCGTCCATGATCCGTCAGGCGTTCGTCGTTCGAGAGGGCTCCGAGCCATTTGAGCAACTTCTTGGATTGCGCGATGGCTCCCGCTGGCGGCAGGGTGAGCCAGGACAATTCCGCCGGATCTTGGGCACCCCACTGGGCGAGGTCAAGCATCAGCGGCGCAAGATCGGCCTCCAAGATTTCAGGCGGACGATGGGCTGTCAACGTTCCCTGCTCTGTCTCGGCCCATAATCGATAACAGATACCCGGTTCGAGACGCCCCGCTCTGCCACGCCGTTGTTCCGCGGAATCCCTTGTGACACGAATGGTCTTCAATCGGGTCAACCCCGAGCGGGGATCGAAGCGTGGGGTACGCAGCCATCCCGCATCGATCACGACGCGGACTCCGTCGATCGTCAAACTGGTTTCGGCGATCGATGTGGCGAGCACGATCTTTCGCAGACCCGGAGCGGCCGGTCGAATCGCCGCATATTGCGCGTCTTGGGGAAGCTCTCCGTGCAACGGTGCAATCAGGATCGATGAGCCAAGTCTCGCATCCAACAGCATCCGTTCAACTCGACGGATCTCGGCCATGCCTGGAAGGAAGACCAACAGACTTCCATGATCCTGGATCAAGGATCGCTTGATCAGTTGTGTCACGGAAAGATCAACCCGGTCTGTGAGCGGCCGATCGAGATAGCGGGTTTCGACCGGAAACATTCGGCCTTCGCATGTGATGAGGGGAGCGCCCCCCAATAGTTCGCTGACGGGGCCGCAATCCAATGTGGCAGACATGACCAACACCCGGAGGTCCGGACGGAAGACGCGCTGGGCCTCAAGGCATAAGGCCAGTCCCATATCTGCTTGCAGACTTCGCTCATGGAATTCATCGAACAGCACAATTCCATAGCCGTCGAGCGACGGATCATGGTGAAGCAGCCGCGTGAGAACCCCTTCGGTGACCACCTCGATTCTGGTCTTCGGTCCGATGACCGTTTCGAGCCGCATCCGATAGCCGACGGTTTCTCCGACCGCTTCATGCAGCTCCTCCGCCATGCGATGAGCCGCTGCGCGTGCGGCCAACCGCCTCGGTTCCAGGACCAGGAGTTTTTTTCCGCTCAACCAGGGTTCCTCCAGTAGAGCCGGTGGAACGCGGGTCGTTTTTCCTGCGCCGGGAGGGGCCGTGAGCAGCGCATTTGGCCCGTCTCCTAACGCGCGGCGGACCGATGGCAGAACATCATCTATTGGAAGTGTAGGCATGACGTGATAGGGTCACGAAGAGCGTCGAGCAGACTGTACCAAAAAATAAAGCCGGGAAGGAATGAGGGAATTCTGCCGTGTCGAGGAGACACAATGTCGATCTTTAAATGGAGCACGGAGACGCCGACTCGGCCGGGCTGGTACTGGTTCCGCGGCGAAGCGCACGAAAGCGAGTCTTTTATCGTGCTGATCGATGAGGCCGGTCAGTTCCAATGGCCCGATGGAGGGTTTCAGGAGGTCACACTGGCGCACGGCGAATGGGCTGGTCCGATCGAGGAGCCAGAAGAGTAATCCCGCCGAGTCTCGTGCGTTGACAGGTGTGAGGAAATCGATTGTAGCCTGATACGAGCGTCCGATGTGTTCGCAACCGCCCTCAGATCGATGGATGTATGAAAGAACGGACTGTCGAACCGCATCTGTTCGTTATTCTGGGAGCGACGGGTGATCTGACCCGGCGGAAACTCCTGCCCGCGCTCTTCCACTTGCGGACCTATGGCGAGGTAGAAAAACAAAATACGCTCATCGTGGGCGCCGCGTTGCCGGAACTCAGTGAAGAAGCCTTCCGTCTCTGGGCCTATGAGGGGTTGTGCAATTCCGGCGCCCGTAACGCTCCGGATTTGCGCCAGTGGTGCGAAGATCATGTGCTCTATCACACCCTCCGTGAAGGCGCAGTGGCGGACTACGAGGCGCTGGCCAGGTGTATCGCCGGTCTCGAAGTCGAACGAAATCTTCCTCAGAAGCGGATTTTATATCTGGCGCTTCCTCCAACGAACGTACCGTCCTCCTTGGAGCTGTCCGATCCAACCGGATTGCCCAAGAGCCGGGGGA